>JABSOL010000184.1 GCA_013215985.1 Campylobacteraceae bacterium | reverse complement strand
TTTTTAATAAAGACGAGTTTTTATATAGTATTCTTGAACCTATTTTCCCACTTTATTAAAAAGTATATATCTTTTGATATAATGATATTAACTATCAATAAAGGATTTATATGTCTAATAATAAATGGGAAGAATTTGCTGCTACTTTTGAAGAAAAGAATAATTATGTTGTTGGAATAAAAGATATAAATTTAGTAAAAGATGAACTATATTTATTAAAAGACTTAGGACTTACTTTAGAACTTGCTTGTGGTAATGGTACATATACTCAATGTTTAGTAAAAAACTGCACAAAATTAATTGCTAGTGATATTTCGCAGGATATGTTAAAAGTCACAAAAAAAAGATTTGAAAATGAAAAAAATGTTTCTGTGCAAAAAGAAGATTGTTTTTCTTTATCTTTTGAAGACAATTCTTTAGATACAATTTTTATGGCTAACTTATTACATGTAATTCCAAATCCTGATCTTGTTATAAAAGAGTGTAATAGGGTGCTTAAAAAAGATGGCAGAATTATTATTATGAGTTTTACTTTACATTCTATGAGTTTTTTTAATAAGTTATTCTTAAAATATAGATATTTAAAAACATATGGTCCTAAATCATCATCTACAATATTAACACCATCTTATTTAAAAGAATTAACAAACAAAAATTTTGTAGAAATTAAAAATGTAATTTTAGGAAAAAATGTTAAAGCTATATATTTTACTGCAAAGAAAATGTAAGTTATTTTGTTGCTTTCCTTAATCATAGTATATAAATATAATATGATATAATACATTAAAAAATAGGGCCCAAAATGTTAAAACAACTTCCTCTTGGAATTCAAACATTTGAAAAAATAAGATCTGATAATTATTTGTATGTTGATAAAACAAAAATTGCATTAGATTTAATTAAAAATAATTCATATATTTTTTTAGCACGTCCAAGAAGATTTGGTAAATCTTTATTTATGGATACTATTCATAATATTTATGAAGGTAATAAAGAATATTTTAAAGGTTTATATATTTATGATAAATGGGATTGGACTATAAAATATCCAGTAATTAAAATATCATTTGCTGGAATATTCTCATCACTTAAAAATACAGAAAAAACAATACTTTCAATACTAGATAATAATAAAAATAGATTAAATTTAGAATTTACAGAATCTGATGAAATATCAATTTATTTTAAACAATTAATTGAAGAAACAAACAAAAAATATAATCAAAAAGTTGTAATATTAGTGGATGAATATGACAAAGCTATCTTAGATAATATAGATAATCTTAAATTAGCACAAGAAATTAGATCATCACTTAGAGGATTTTATACTCAAATAAAAGATAATGATGCTTATATAGAATTTTGTATGCTTACAGGTGTTTCTAAATTCTCAAAAGTATCAATATTCTCAGGACTTAATAATTTAAAAGATATATCATTAAATGTAGAATTTGGAGATATTTGTGGATATACTCAAAATGATTTAGAAACAGTTTTTAAAGAATATCTAATAGATGTAGATATGAAAGAATTAAAGTCTTGGTATAACGGTTATAACTTTTTAGGCCTAAAAGTTTACAACCCATATGATATCCTTCAGTTTTTAGATAAAAACAAAGAGTTTGACAACTATTGGTTTGAAACAGGAACTCCTACTTTTTTAATGAATATAATAAAAAAACAGAACTATTTTCTTCCCAATCTTAATAATATAATACTTGAGAAAAAAGAAGCTAATTCTTTTGAAATTGAAGATTTAAAATTAGAGACTGTTATGTTTCAAAGTGGATATCTAACTATTAAAGAAGTAATAAAAAAAAGAGATAGAGTTTTTTATCTTTTAGATTTTCCAAATAAAGAAGTAAAACTAAGCTTTTATGACTATATTTTAGAAAAACTTACTAATAATGAAAAATTTATTATTTCTGATTCTTTATATGATATTTTAGAAGACTCAAGTTTAGATAATCTTGAAAATACAATAAAAAAACTTTTTAGCTCAATTGCTTATAACAACTTTACAAATAATGATATACAGAACTATGAAGGTTTTTATGCTTCTGTTTTATACACTTATTTTGCAACACTTGGACTTGAGTTAATTGCAGAAGATGTTACAAATAAAGGAAGAATTGATTTAACAATTAAATTTGATAATAAAGTTTATATTTTTGAGTTTAAGATTAATTCAAATGACGTTTTATCTCAAATTAAAGAGAAAAAATATTATGAAAAATACCTTTCAGCTGATTCCGAAGTGTATATTATTGGAATATGTTTTGATACAAAAAAGAGAAATCTTACTTCCTTTGAATATGAGAAAATTGAATATTAAAATAATATAGTAAAAATGTATATATTATTATATGTATTTGAAGATAATAATAAAAAAGCCTAAATGAAATATCACTTAGGCTTTTGAGAATAAATTATACTTTTATAATAAAGAATTAATCTTTTGAGCATATGCTTCTTTTGTAGAAGCTCCAATCATTTGATCAACAACTTCACCATCTTTAATGAATAAGATTGTTGGCACTGATCTTACTCCATATTTAGCAAGTAAATCTTGTTCTTCGTCTGCATTTACTTTACAAATTTTAGCTTTTTTATCAAATTCTTTTGCTAATTCATCTATTATTGGAGATAACATTCTACAAGGTCCGCACCAAGGTGCCCAAAAATCTACCATTGAAACACCAGCTTCAGTAGTTTTATTGAAATTATTCTCTGTTAAATCTATATATTGTCCCATGTTTTTTCCTTATAACTTATTTTCGTTTGCTGCTAAATACTCTTTAACACCTTCTCTTGACTCTTTCATAGCCACATCACCTTTAACCCAACCAGCAGGACAAACTTCACCGTGCTCATTAGTAAATAACATAGTATCAACCATTCTTAACATTTCATCAATATTTCTACCTAATGGTAAATCATTAATAACTGCATGTCTAATTGTACCATCAGCATCAATTAAAAAAGATGCTCTTAATGCAACAGCATCATCTAATAAAACGTCATAATCTCTAGCAATAGATTTAGTAATATCAGCAACTAATGGAAATTCAACTCTTCCAATTCCACCCATTTTAACATCAGTTTCTCTCCACGCGAAGTGAGAAAATTGTGAATCAACAGAAACACCAATAACATTGATACCTCTTTCTTTGAAATCAGCAGTTCTTTTAGAGAATGCAATAATTTCTGAAGGACAAACAAAAGTAAAATCTAATGGGTAAAAGAATAAAACAGTACCTTTTTCACCAAAGTTCTCATATAAATTAAAATCCTCAACGATTTGACCATTCGCAAGTACAGTTGTTGCTGTAAAATCTGGAGCTTTTTTTGTTACTAACATATTTTTTTCCTTTATGTTCTAATTAATTGTTGGAAGTATAATAGAATAAGTTTAAAATTTTATTAATAATATTTATTAAAGGATAAATATTATCCTTAGAATAATATTTTCTTAAAGTGTTAGAATTAATTTATTTCTATAATTCCGGTAATATAGTATAGTTTAAGTTATATAGTTCTATAATTCTAGAAATAAAATTTAAAAGGATTATTATGAATCAAAACATTTTAAATCAGTTAAACGAAGCAGCCTCTTTTTTCGTTTTTAATTTTCTTGAACTATCAGTATTATTTTTACTTGTTAGTTTTTTGGTGGAAATAATAAATTTATTTCTTAACCCTAAAAAAGTACAAACTTTATTATCTTCTAACAAGAGTGGATACTTTATAGCATCAGGACTTGGTTTTTTATCACCTTTTTGTTCTTGTTCTACAATTCCTTTAACTTTAGGTTTGTTAAAAGCTAGAGCTGCTTTTGGTCCTATTATGACTTTTCTTTTTACCTCTCCTTTAATTTCTCCCCTTATTATTGTGGTATTTTATGCAGCTTTTGGATATAAAATTACTTTAGTATATACCTTTATAGCAATGTTTACATCTTTGTGTATATCTTATACTTTAGAGAAACTAGGGTTTGAGAAGTATATAAAAGAAGAAATATTTGAAGATGATAAAGTATCAAATAAATCAGCTTGTAATACAAACATTTCTTTTATACAAAATAGAAAAGAAAATAAATTTTCTAGAATCTTTAATAAAGCTATATTTAAAAAAACCTGGAAACAATTTTCATCTTTTTTACCATATTTAGCTTTAGGTATTGGTATAGGCGCTTTTGTACATGGTTTTGTTCCTCAAGATTTATTGGCTAAGTATGCAGGTTCTAATAATCCTTTTGCTGTAGTGTTTTCTGCTTTTATTGGAGTTCCTTTATATTTAAGTGCAGGAACTATGGTTGGCCTTGCACCTATTTTAATCACTAAAGGCGTTAGTTTAGGATCAATTCTTGCTTTAACAATTGCTGGTATTGGAGCTTCTTTACCTGAAATGATAATGCTTAAAAAAATATTTAAAGCACCTATTATGATATTTTTTATTTTATCTGTATTTTTCATGGCAATTACTTGTGGTTATTTAGTGAATTGGTTATTTTCATAAGAAAATATAATATTAGATATAATGAATAAAAAAACAATGGATTAATATGAATGATGAACGTTTAGCTAAGTGTTTAGCAGAACTTGGAAATATAACAAGACTTAGAATTTTTAAACTTTTAGTAAAAGCAGGAGAAGAAGGTATTTCAGTTGGTTGTATCCAAAGTGAGTTAAAAGTACCTGCTTCTACTTTATCCCATCATATTACAAAATTAGTATCAGCTGATTTATTAATACAAAAAAGAGATGGAAGAGTTTTACACTGTACAGCTAATTATAAAACATTAGATTTTGTATTAGAAGAACTTCGTAATCAATGTTGTATGGGTTTAAAATAAATTATTGTTATTGAAATATCTTCTTTTGGATTTATAATAGAAGATTTTTTATAAATAGCTAAAACGTATTTTCTTAATGCAGTAAAAGGAATAGATATAATAAATAAAAAGATCATAACATGAAAATAAGAAAAAACTTAACTTTATATTTCTCTTTTACAATTTTAGTTTTTTCTGCTGTTTTTATTTATTTTACTTTTGAAACAAA
>JABSOL010000183.1 GCA_013215985.1 Campylobacteraceae bacterium | reverse complement strand
CTACTTTTATACTCTGAGTTGAACATTTTTCATAAATATCTAAAGCTTCTTTTGTAAACTCACTTCCATTAAATACATATAAAGGATCTATAACTCTAGATAAAGACTTAGAATTACGTCTTGCATAAACCATTACTAAAGTGGCATCTTTGCCTTTTTTTGGATGTAAAAACTGTAAAGCTTCTAGATTAAATTTATACTTATTTAATAAAATAATAATATCATTTATTTGCTTAACATCATAACAGAAAAAGAACTTTCCATTTTGGTTAAGAATTTTTGCTGTTTTTTTAATAAAATCTTCTAAAGGTAAAGAATCATTATATCTAGCTATTTTTATATTCTCATTCTCAGTTTTAACTACATCAGAATGATAAAAAGGAGGATTAGAAATACAGATATCAAATTCTTTTTCAAAATTTATTTCTTGAAACTTTCCTTTAAATAAAGTATTTGCTATTTTATTATTTTTAGAATTTATATTACTTAATGACTCGAACTTATCTTGAAGTTCGCATTGATTAAGTTCAAGTTTTTCTAAATCACGACAAACAAGTAAACCTAGAATTCCGCTTCCGCTTCCTATGTCTAAAACTTTGCCTTTAACATTTTTGAATTTTTTTAAATTTTCTTTTATAAAGTTATATAAAAAGTGAGTATCGCTATTGTAACAATAGCCGTTATTAGGTTGGTAGAGTAACAACTTCTTCCTTTGAATTTTTTAATTATTATAGCAAAATATTAAACAATTGTTTGTAATATCTTGCTATAAAATTCTAAAGGAAAAAGATTTTATAGATATTGTTTATAATCTTCCATTTTTTCTTCAAGTCTTTTTGCTAAATAAATATTAGAGTTTTTTAAACAAGAAAATATAAATTTTGATTCTTTTAAATATTCTGCTATTTTTTCTTTTGACCATTGTTCTGGTGGTGTTTGTAAATTAGTAATTCTATCAGCTAACTTTACCATTTGAACTGGATATTTTTGAGTTAAAAGTTTATTAATAGAGTCTTGCATTTGCTCTTTTTTAGTTTCAAGTGTTTTATCTTTGCTTAATGCTTCTACACCTAAAGCAATTTCTTCTGAAAAGTTATCAAATAAATTATCCATAGTACAGTTTGTATCTTCTAATACATCATGTAATAAAGCACAAGATATTGCAACTGTTGATTCTACTTCTTTTAAAGATGATGAATTACAAGCTGCTATTACCTCCATTGCAACGCTTGATAAATGAGTTAAATAAGATAAACCTTTTGGAGTTTGCTGATCTTTGTGATAAAGTGCCGCAAAATTTATTGCTTTTAAATATGATTCTTGATTAAACATTAATTTCCTTCTTATTGTTTTGCTCTATATTCTTTTTTTCTTTAACTTTTTTCTTTTGTTTTTCAAACTTTTGTTGTTTATGTATATGTTTTATTGGATTAATAATATTATCTGATTTTGAAAATTTAATTAAATCTTCTGCTGTTTGAATAGAAGAATCTAAATTATCTAAACTTATTTGTAAAACAAATGAAGTACTTAAAGCATCACTAAAAGCCCTATGCTGACCTTCAACTCTAATATCTAATACTTCTTTTAAATGCTCTAATCCATATTTTGGAGCATTAATAGTTCTTTTTGCTAAATCAATACTACAAAACTTTCTATTTTCAAGTTTCCCTAAATCATTTTTTTCAAATGAATCAGAAATAAATGTATAATCAAATTTAATATTATGTGCCACAAAAACATCATCTTCTAAAAACATTTTAAACTCTTCTAATACTACATTTAAAGGTGGCGCATTTTCTAACATACAAGGAGTAATATTTGTAACTTCTTGAATGTAAGGAGGGATATCTTTTGCATAAACCAAAGATTCGTATTTATCTATAATTTTACCATTTTGATATTTTACAGCACCTATTTCAATAATTTGGCCTATTCTTGCATCTGAACCATTTGTTTCAATATCTACAATACAAAATACTTGATTCTTTAAAGATTGTCTGGCAGTTTTTAAATAAACTTCATTTTTAAGTTCATTAACTTCTAAAGGAAACCCATTTGCAATTAATAATTCTAACTCTAGTGAAGAACTCTCAAAAAATGTATCATCAAAAGTACTTATAATTTTATGTACTTCTTCTAAAGATAAATCTCGTGATTTTAATCTTGAGGCTAAAATATCACCATTACTTAAAAATATCTTATTTTTTCTTTTTGTTTTAGCTTTCATTCGCTTCTTTTATAAAATTTATCATTTTCTCTTTATCTTTTTTTCCTGGTTTTAGCTCAACACCTGAGCTTACATCTAAAGCATAAAAGTTTAAATCTTTTATATCTTTTAGATTTGAAGATTTAAGTCCTCCTGCTAAAGTCATTTTAGAAGTATCTATATCTTTAAAAAAAGATTTATCTATTCTTTTGCCCTCACCTCCAAAAGATGGCACAAAAGCATCTACTAAAACATACTTATTTTCAAGACCTAATAAATCTTCTCTTTTTTGCACTCTTATTACTTTAAGGTATTTTACATCTAAATCTTTTAAAGAGGTATTAGATTTATCATCAATTATTTGAGCTAAATTCATTTGTGCATCTTTACAGGTTTTATTAATAAAAGAAGATTCTTCATTTACAAATAAACCTACAGTTTGTACAAAAGCTGGAAGTTCTTGTACAATTTTCAAAGCATCACTAGGACTTATATATCTAGGACTTTTTTTAAAAAAAACAAATCCTAAAGCACTAGCTCCTGCATCAATTGCATCAATAGCATCTTCTAAATTAGTAATACCACAAATTTTAACTCTCATAATTAGATTTGTAAAGATTTAATAGCTGCTGGAATATCATCCGATCCATAAACATACGAACCTGCAACAACAACATCAACACCTGCATCTTTAAGCTCTTGAATGTTTTTATTACTAACTCCACCATCTATTTGTATTAGACAGGCTGGGTTTCTTTTATTTATCATTTCTTTTAATTGTTTTGTTTTTTCAACAACAGATTCAATAAATTTCTGACCACCAAAACCTGGATTAACAGACATTAATAAAACCATATCAAGATCTTCAATTAAGTATTCAATTGATTCAGGATTAGTATGAGGATTTAAAACAATTGCTGGTTTAATTCCTAAGCTTCTTAGTTTTTGGATAATTCTATGTGGATGTTTTTCACTTTCAATATGAAAAGAAATATACTCAGGTTTTAAATGAGCGAATAGATCAATAAAAAAGTTATTATCTTCAACCATTAAGTGAATATCTAAAGGTTTTGTAGCAATTTTTGCTACTGCATTTACTACTACTGGACCAATTGTCATATTTGGTACAAAATGACCATCCATTACATCAACATGGATTAAATCACAGCCACCGTCACAGATTTTTATAATATCTTCATTTAATTTACCAAAATCCGCTGAAAGAATTGAAGGAGCTACTAACATTTATTGCCTTTTATTTTTAATTAGCACGATTATAACATTTTTTAAACAAATTATCATAAGCCAAAAGTACTTTTTTTATATTTTTAATTCTTGAATTCAGATTAAAAAATAATTTCATTAAATTAATATCTATCTTTACCTGATATAATAAAATTAAAAGATATAAATTTATGACTAAAATAAAGAATTCGACTATTTTATATGTTGAAGATGACACAATTACAAGAGAGAATATATCACTCTTTTTAGCAACAAAGTGTAGAAAACTTTATATTGCTTCAAATGGAGAAGAAGCATATACTTCATTTTTAAATAATGATCCTGATATTATAATTACTGATATTCAAATGCCATTGTTAAATGGTTTAGATATGGCAGAAAAAATAAAAAAAATATCACCTAAAACGCAAATAATAATTACCTCAGCTTATTCACAACAAGAATATTTACTAAAAGCAGTAAACTTACATTTAGTTCAATATATAATAAAACCTCTAAGTATTATTAAATTAAATTCTGCATTAAAAGATTGTGAACATTTCATTGAAGAAAAAAAAGATGATAAAGTTTTTCTTAAAAAAGAAATCTTTTATGACAAGATCAAAAAAAGAAAGAGCTTTATTAGAACTATTAATTACAAAGTATCCAAGTTCTACATCCTATGAAAACATTGAACGTTTTGTATATGAATTTAATTCTTCTAAAAATGCAATAAAACTATTAGTTAAATCTCTAAGAGAAAAAACATCAAAAGAATTAATTATAAATATTTCAGGATTTGGTTATAAAATAATATTGGACTTAAATGAATAACCTTTTTATGGGATTTTACTTAGGTTCTTTGTTTATGATTATTTTATATAATCTGCAATGGTATATAAATAGAAAAGAACTTTCTTATTTATATTATAGTTTATTTCAAATATTTATGATTCTTATATTTTTACAATTTAATAATATT
Organism: Campylobacteraceae bacterium; assembly: GCA_013215985.1. Lineage (GTDB taxonomy): Bacteria > Campylobacterota > Campylobacteria > Campylobacterales > Arcobacteraceae > NORP36. The sequence goes on along the minus strand of JABSOL010000183.1, from coordinate 722 downwards.
ATTCAATTATCTAAAGGGTATTTAATAATAAATGCTGCATTAATTTTAATATTTATTTTATTATTTTCAAAAGAATTTTTGGAATTGAAAAAATACTTAAAGAATATAAACAAAACAATGAATATTTTAATTCTGTTTATTATTGTTGTAACATTATATTCTATACTCTCAAAAGATTATTCCATTTTCAAACAATCATATTCTTTGCTTTTTTTCCCACTTATCCCTATTTCATATTATGTATATAAAAAAGGATTCAAACCAGCTCTTTATTATATTATTGCGTGGAGTACTTACATATTATTTATATTTATTTCTGACTTATCAGAGTTTCTTAATTTATATGTGACTAAAAATATTCCTTTTTCTTCTATTGGTAATTTATTACAATCAATTATATTGTCATATGCTTTATCCAATAAAACTAAACTTTTAATTAATAAACAAAAAAAGCATGAACAAATGTTAATTCATCAAAATAGATTAGCTTCTTTAGGAGAAATGCTTACTAATATTTCACATCAGTATAGACAGCCTATAAATAGAATTGCATCATATATTATGAATATGCAAATGTATCTTATGAATACTTATAAAAATGAAACTTTTTTATTAAAAGAATTAGATGAAATTCAACTTCAACTTGAATATATGTCTCATACTATTGATGATTTTTCAAATTTTTATACAAAAGATAAATATATACAAAAATTTAATATATC
>JABSOL010000182.1 GCA_013215985.1 Campylobacteraceae bacterium | reverse complement strand
ATTTTAATACAGTTTTCTAAATTTGAAGAAATAAATTTAAAAGATTTATTTTTATATATATTTAATAAATCGTAGGTAATTGTATTACAAGAATAAGCTTCTAAATCTAAAGTTGATAATTTAAACCTAAAGATTTTAATTAAAGCATCTTTATATGATTTAACTTGAATCCATGCAATTTCTTTATCCAAAATGGGAGTATAAAAATCATATATAATTGCAAAAGCACCATTTTTAATAGCCAAAGCTAAATCATTTGGATTTTTTGCAATATATAAATCACCTTCGTTTACTTTTTTTGCATTTGTTTTAATATTATAAATAAAAGATATAGAAGGTGAATTAATTAATTCGCCCTCTATAATGTCAATAAGTGAAGATATTTTCAAAGTTTACCTTAAGAAATTTTTGTACCGATTGCTCTAGTTTTTTCTGGTCTAATTAAACATAAACCATTTTCATCTTTGGCAGCCATTAACATACCCTCAGAAATCATACCCATTAATTTAGCTGGTTTTAAATTTGCTACTACACAAACTTGAGTTCCAACAAGTTCTTCAGCAGTATAATATTCTTTAATACCTGCTAAGATCTGTCTTGGTCTTTCTTCACCTAAATCAACTTGCATTTTATAAAGTTTTTTAGATTTTTTAACTTCTTCAACTTCTAAAATAATTCCTACTTTTAATGAAGTTTCAAAGAATTTATCAATAGTAATTAAATTGTCTTCTTCTAAAGATGCAATTTTAATTACTTCTTTTACTTCTTTTTTCTCAGCTTCAGCTTTTGTTCTATCAACTTCTGGTGCTGTTTCTAATAATACTTCTTCAATTCTAGGGAATAATTGTTCAACTTTTGTAATAACAACATCGTCTAATAATTCTTTATTTAAAATTAGTTTAGTATAAGTTTCATTATTAATCTCAAAAGATAAAGACTCAGCTATTTTAGAAGTTTTCTCAGGCATAACAGAATTTAATAAAATACTTACTTTAGCCATAATGTTAGTGATTAAAGCTACTAAAGCCATAGCTTCATCATCTTTACCATCTTTCATTTTGTTCCAAGGTTCGCTGTCATTAATAGCTTTATTAGCAATTGTTAATACTTTCCATAAATCTTCTAAATATCTATTTAACTGCATTTTATGAATATATTCTTCAATATTTTCTAAAATATCATGAGCTTGATTCATTTCTTTAGAATGGAATTTCATTAAATCAACAGAAGAAACTTTAAAGTCAAAGTATTTTCCACTCATTCCCATAATTCTATTTAGTAAGTTACCTAAGTCATTTCCTAAATCAGAGTTTGTTCTATCCATTAAAGCTTTTTGTGAAAAATCACCATCTTGACCAAATGGAACTTCTCTTAACATAAAGTATCTAAATGCATCTAAACCATAAGCATCAGCTACTTCTTTAGGATCAACAACATTTCCTTTAGACTTAGACATTTTTTCACCATCTCTAGTCCACCAACCATGAGCTGCAATGTGTTTTGGAAGAGGTAAGTCTAATGACATTAAGAATGCTGGCCAATAAATTGCATGGAATCTTAAAATATCTTTTCCAACTAAATGAACAGAAGCTGGCCATTGGAACATATTTTCTTCATCTTTTCCATAACCTAAAGCAGTAATATAGTTCATTAAAGCATCTAACCAAACATACATAACATGTTTTGGTTCATTTAAAGATTCAGGTAATTTAACACCCCAGTCAAATGATGTTCTAGAAATAGATAAATCTCTTAATCCACCCTTAACGAAATTAACAATTTCATTCTTTTTAGCACGTGGTAAAATACAATCTTCATTTTCTTCATACCATTTAAGAAGTCTATCTTCATAATCAGATAATTTAAAGAAATAACTTTCTTCTTTTACAATGCTTGTAGGTTTTCCACAATCAGGACAAAATTGTTCATCAATTAATTGAGCTTGAGTAAAAAATGTTTCACAAGATACACAGTAAAAACCTTCGTAATCACCCTTATAAATATCACCTTTGTTATACATTGTTTCAAAAGCTTTTTGAACACCAATTTTATGATCTTCATCAGTAGTTCTAATAAACTTATCATAAGTAATATCAAAACCATCCCATAAATTTCTAAATTTATCAGAAACTTCAGTAGCATATTCCATAGGAGTTTTATTTCTAACTTCAGCACTTTGTGCAATTTTTTGACCGTGTTCGTCTGTTCCTGTAAGGAAAAATGTATTTGCCCCTGTTAATCTTGAGTGTCTAGCTAACATATCAGCAATTATAGTTGTATATGCATGACCTATGTGTGCCACATCATTTACATAATATATTGGAGTTGTTATATATACATTCTTACATTCTTTATTCATCTCTAACCTTTTTTTAAAATTCAAATCCACCGCTTGAGCCCTTATTCATTGACTCATAAACAGCTTTAACATATTTTTTTCTTAATTCACAATCAAAAAACTTTTCACACTTAAAACATGATTTAAAACCAAAAGAGTTTTGGCAAGCCTTTAACTCTTTTGTTTTAATCTCTAGTTTTTTTTCCCATTCATCTTTTTCTTTATGCATGTTCTTTATATACTTTTAACACTCTTTGTATTTCGTTATTTGATCCAAAGAAACAAGCAGATGTATCATGAATATGAGTAGTCTCAACTTCTAATAATCTTTTGTAACCATCAATAGCTCCACCACCAGCTTTTTCATAAACAAAAGCAAATGGGAATACTTCGAATAATTGTCTTAATTTACCTTTTGGTCTATCGCTAGTTTCTGGATAAGAAAATAATCCTCCACCTTTAATTAAAATTTGGTGTAAATCAGGAACCATTCCACCTGAATATCTTAATCTATAACCATCTTTAAATATGTCATCAACCATAGTTTTGTGATGTGCAGACCAACAGTTTTGAGTTGATCCAGGAGCTTTTAAGTTACCTTTTTCATTTAAAACAATAGTATGCATAAATTCAAATTTACCATGAATTAATCTATAAAGTCTAACATCATCTGTAGCAATTACCATTTCAACACGAGGTCCAAATACAACATAAACAGAAGCAACTAAATTAGGACCTGTAAAATCATTTTCATAAATTCCAAAAATTGAACCAACAGATAAGTTAACATCAATAAGTGATGAACCATCTAATGGATCATAAGCAATTAAATACTTACCATCTTTATTTAAAGATATAATATCTTCTTGTTCTTCTGAAACAATTGCTTTTACACAGGCAATATTTGAAAATAATTTTTCAATGATAACATCAGATTGAATATCAAGTTTTAATTGAGTATCACCAGTTGAGTTTTGATTCTCACTTTTACCCGTATCACCTGTTTCAATTAATTCTTTAATTTCAATTGCACTTTGTTCTATAGCTTTAAAAATATCTTTCATTATTTTACTCTTTTCGCATTAATATTGATCCAGTCAATAATTTCTTCTGGATTATTTAAATCTAACTTATTCATTCCTTGCGGAAAATCGCTTTCTTTTATTGAATCATCACTTGCAATTACATCTGTTACTTCAAAATATCTATCTTCAAGTTTATTTCTAAAAATTGCAATTCTTGGCAGAGGAAGAGTTTTTAAACCCTCAACTAATAAATAATCAAAATTTCCAAACATTTCTACTAATTCTTCGATAGTTGAAGCTGTTTGTTTAAACATAGTAGTTCTAGATGGTGAGACAACAGCTACATTGGCTCCTGTTTGTGAAAACTTATCTGAGTCTTTTCCTGGTTTATCAAACCTTGCTTTATCTTTTGGATCGTGTTTAACAATACAAACCTTAAAACCTCTATCTTGTAGAATATTTGATATTCTAACAATTAAAGTAGTTTTACCACTATTTGATGGACCTGTAAAAGCCACTGCTAGTTTTTTATAATTTTCATTCATCTTGCGATTTTATCAAAATTAACGTTAATAGAAACTAAAAATTCTAGAATATAATAAATTCTTTTATTAAGTAAATTCATAAACATATTAAAACATAATAAAGTATCTTTACAGTAAAATCAAAATAAAATATTATGGATTAAAAAATGAAAAGATTATGTCTATTTTTTGTTTTAATACTCTTAGGAAGTGGTTGTACTTCATATAGGGCTTTAAAACATTTTAATAAGAGTGAAGCTTACTCACAAGCTGTAAAATATAGTAAAAAAATAGATATTTTAGAAAAGAATGAAATTAAAACTATGTTTTATGTAACATTTATGAATAAAGTTTTAGAAGAATATAATGATAAAAACTATAATTTTGTAATAGCTATATATTCTGAAAATGAAAGTATATTTGATTATAAAATTACTTTAAATTCAAATAATTATATTTCTTTAGTTGAAATGAATAATAATGATAAAATATTTGATAATATATCTTTAAAAAATAAATGGGCAAAAAAGTATTATATATCATTTAAAAAAGAAAATGATATAAAAAAACTAAAATTTAATTTTTTATATCAAAAAGTTTTAAATAAATCAGTATCATTTATTGATTGATTTTAAAGCATCTTTTTTTAAAGTACTCAAGGTACTTTTTAAAGAGATGTTTTTATTATTTGAATATATAATATAGTTAGTTAGTACTTTTTTCCCGTATTCTCTAGTTTCTGTATACGGAAATAGTTCCATGCTTATATATGGTTCATATTTGCCTTTTTTAATAAACAAACCTTTTTTAATTACTGAAGAAGTAAAACCACCACCTGCATTATAAGCATAAGCGATTAATAAAGGATTTTTAAATCTTCTTTCTAAATAATTCAAATGTAAATTTGCATATTTTATAGATTTTTTAGCTTCTAACATTGTAAAAATATCATAATTTTCTTTTTGACTCTTTGCAATTGCTTTTGATAAAAATGGCATTATCTGCATAACACCCATTGCATAAGCAGTTGAAATAGAAGAGGGTATAAATCTACTTTCTTGTTTTGCAATTGCATTTATCAAGTTTTTTCTTTTTGTATTTAAATGACTTGTATATTTATCATAAGGTTTAATGAAATAATCAAATTGATATTTATTATATCTTTGGCTAACATACGCTAAATGAGGAAGTAATTCTTCTGAATTAAACAGATTTTCATATCTATTCATCTTTTCTTTAGACATTTTTTTAGTATCTCTTAATACTTTTATCCATTCAA
>JABSOL010000181.1 GCA_013215985.1 Campylobacteraceae bacterium | reverse complement strand
TTTCTTGAACTATGCGAAACAAATATATATTTATTATCATAAGAAATCTCAAGTTTTTTAACTCTATATTTTACACTTACACTTAATAGTTCATTAGATAAATCATTTACTGCAAATTTAAATATCTTTTTATCATCTCCACCTGCAAGTAAAATAGTATTATCTTTTGATAATTTTATATCTTTAATTCTAGGATAATTAAAATAATCACTAGATGAAATACTTTTACTAGCAAATTGAACATTAGTAAGTTTTGGATCTAAAGATGAAGAATAAATACCAACACCTATGTCTTCTGAGTCTCTTTCATATTTTCCAACAAGAGAATATATTTTATTCCCATCTGAAGATATTTCAACTTTGTTTAATTCTTGTTCACTAGCACCAGTTATAGCATCAACATAATCTTTTCCACCTATTACATCTAAATACTTATCATTTTCTAATATTTTTGCTTTTTCTTCTGTATTTGAAACATCTAGTATTGTTAATTTATTATGCCACTTTGAATAAGATATAATTTTAGAAGAACTAGAACTTGCACCTATACTTTTTTCATCCTCATATAATTTATCCCAAGATTGTTCTAGATTTAAAGCTTTTAAATAAAAGTTTTGATCTAATCTTTTTTGTTCTGATGGAGGAATATTTGATAATAAAAAACTTTCTTGTTTTGATAAGGCATCAATATATGAAGCAATACCATTAAATGGTTTTTCTTTATTAAAAGATAAAATTAAAGATTTTCTAATGTTTTCTGATATTTTAATCATTTCATCATTATTATTCATAATATAGTCAGAATTTACAAAATATTCATTTGATAGAATTGAAACATTACTTAATAAATATGAAAGAGATTTATTTTTATCAAAATCTACATAAGGATTAAATAATTGTTCATTAACTAGAAAAGTAGAGAATCCAGATATTATTAACTCAGTTGAATTTGATTCATCTTGGTTAGCTGATAAAAGTATATTTTTACCATTATCTATAATTTCAGATATTAAAATATTATCTTTATTTTTATCACTTACTTCTTTTGAAAAAGAAAACTTTCCACCTTCAGAAGTTTTTTCTTGTACTTCATTTTTATCACATCTTGCATTCTTATTTTTATCAAAACATACATTTGCATTTTGAATATAAGAAGAGAGTATAACTCTTCCTTTTAATCCACCTTTGTCTATATATACTTGTCTTTCTTCATTAATATCATTATTACTAGCTTTATAATCATCGTTAGTACTACAAGCACTTAAGGCAATTATTGCGGATAAAGACAGCAAAGTTTTTGATATATTTTTGTTAATATTCATTCTTTTAAAATTCATAATTTAATCCAATTGAAGCCCAGTTCATTTCTAAACCAAACGATTGTTTTTGATAAGCATAATGTACATCAGCTTTTAATTTATTGTTTATTTTATACTCAAGTCCAAGATTATAAGTAAGTCCATAATATGCACCTAGTCTTTCATCTGCTGTTCCATAATCTTTTTCATTAAATGTAAAGTCTTTATCTTTGTGGTCTTTAAAGAAAACAACTTCATTTTGTTTATAAAATCTAATAAGTGGAATTAGAGTAAATTTAGGGCTTAATTTAATATAAGCGTTTGTACTTAGCGTATTTGATAATAATCCCCAATCATCTTTATATATTCTATATGAGCCATGTAAAGATAAATTCTTATGTACTTTACTTACAAATGCAGTAACTAAACCTATAGAGTTCTTTTCTTTTGGTCTTTTCTCTTTTGCTCTATAATATTTATAATTAGCATTAGAAGTTTTTGAAACATCAAATTTTCTAATTATTGTTTGATAAGGATTAGATAATTCACCTTTTTGTCTTACAGCAAATAATGATATTTGTGCAACAGTATATTTTGAATACACATGTGAATATCCTACTTGTATATTTACAATATTAAAATCTTTCCACTTATTATCTAAATAATAATAAGCATCATTTTTCTGATATGAAATACCAGCAGATATAGATCTATTTCTTGAAGAATCTAAATTATATAGGTAAGAAAAAGAAGCTTCTACACTTTTAAAATCACCTTCTTTAGAATAAGCACTTCCAATAGTAATTTCATCTCGTGAAGCTGTTCTTTTTGTTAAACTAGCAGATATAGCTTTTCTAACATCATTAATTTGAACATTTTTATATTTAAAATCGTCCATATTAACTTTACCATCACCAAGTATATCTTCACTTCTTGTATCTCTACATAAGTATTTACCACTTTGAGAATCAATACAAGAAGATGCTCCTGAAGTTGAATCTGAATTTTCTACAGATGAGGCTCCTGATAATGAATCCCAAATAGGAGTTCCACCAGAAATAGTATCATAAGACATAGATACACTTAAAGAATAGTCTAATCCAAATTCTTTTTTTATATCTAGTACAGAATAATCAATTTTAATTCTATCATCGTTTTCTTGATATTTCATTTGTTTAAATGATACTTCAGAAGAAGTAGCTGCATTTAGTATTATTGGACTAACTAAAGTTGTTAATACAAGACTTGTAAGTTTTAATTTATTCTTTAATTGCATCCACAACCTCCTCCACCAATTCCACCACCGCCAAAACTACCTTCTTTGGATGTGAAAACATGTTCGTTCACTTTCATAAGTAAAGGACTTCCTCCACCTATTTGCATATGTTTTTCTGCTAATATTCCTTTTTCCCAGGCTTTAACTTTTGAAGTACATCCCTGAAAAGAAACAATAATAAAAACTGCTAATAATAATTTTAAGATTATAAATCCTTTATATCTTGTTTAATAACTTCATTAATATGATTAATTGCACCAAATCTAATTTTTAATATTTTTTTATCTTTTATATAATAAATAGCGGGCATTCCAATTGGATCAAATTTTGAAACTACATTTTGATTTTTATCATTAAATATATAAAATTTTAAATCTAGTTTTTTCTGAAAAACAATTCCTTCTTCAACATTTTCATCCGTTCCAACACCCACAACTTTAAGTTTTTTTTCATCAGAATTTAGACTTAAATCATTTACTAAAGGTAATTCTTTTTGACAAGATACACACCAAGAAGCAAAAAAATCAACAACTGTAATTCCAGAACCTAATTTTAATTTATTTGCAATATCATCAGATACTACATCACCAACTTTATATGCATTTGCATTTAGAACAAATACAATAGACAAGATACTTAGTTTAAATAGTTTTCTCATTTTTTTTCCTTTTAAATCATAATAAAAAATATTCGTATACTCTTTATTATAATTTTCTATAAAAGGTGAAAATTTCACCTTTTATAATTTTATTGTTCTAAATTAATATAACCAACATCATTTTTACTTGCACCTTCCCAATAGAAAGAAATAGCTTGTTTACCGTCTTCACTAACTAAACCTCTTCTATAAGTATCATTTTTATATGCTGCTTTTATCACAGGTTTGTGTATATCAGAAATATCAATTTTAACTAAACCTCTATATTTATTATGCATAAATAAGTTTTTATCAATTACTTGAATATCTTCAACTCTTCCAAAAGAATGACCTTCACCAGATGTTACTCCACCATATACTCCAAAACCTGTTACAAATTTTGTTTCTAATGTTAAATTATTAGAATAAATGTATAAGTCTCCATTACCATCACCAACAAATAAATTAGCACCATTAGCTGCAATTGCATTAGCTCCAGTAATTGTAATTTCTTTTTTAGTTTTAGTACTTGTATTTACATCATATTGTTTTATACTTGTTTTATCTAATGCATATACTAATGATGCGTCATCATTTATTGCTATTTCATTAGCACTTACATTTTTAACAGTTTTTATTAACGTAGGATTTTTAAAATTACTTAAATCATAAACTAAAATATTTTTAATTGTTTCATCTTTATTTAATTTACTTTCTGATAAAACAGCTAAATAATTTCCATTTTTAATACTAAATAAAATATTTGTTTCATTTCCTGGTAATACAATTGTTTTTGAATATTTAGTTGTTGATTTACTCATATCTAAATCATAAACTAATAAAGCTGCATTTGTTTTAGTACCTTCTGGTAATCTTGGAGTTTTAAGTGAAAATATAACTGTATTATCATTCATTACAATTCCAATACTTTTAGAAGAAGCATACAATCCATCAAATCTTTTTCCTGCAAAGTATTCAGAATCAGAAGATGCTTTGCCATCAGCTGTAATATTCACACCTTTTTCAGTAACTACAAGTTTGTCATTAGCTATTTTGAAAGTTTTATATCCACTGAATTTTCCACTTTTATCTCTAATATAAGATATAGCACTTGATTTATTTATTGCGAAATAATAAATGTATCCTCCACCATTTATTGTTCCTAAAGTATATTTATGACCATGTTTTAATTCTTTTTCTTTTTTTCTAATAACAAGATCGAAATCTTTACTTTGCTCACCAATATTAGCTGTTAATGTAATTTCTTTATCTTCATCATATATTGCAGGTCTAGTTATCTTACCTATTTCTGAACCTGTTAATACAACATTATTTGTAGTAGAAGTCCATAGAATATTTTTTCCACTTCCTCTTAATGCACTTTTATTTAATTTTAAATCAAAAGTTACAACAGAAGCAGGCATTCCATGATTAAGAATATCCAAAGTAAGTAGGTTTAAATCTTCTTCTATTGTGTAAGGAATAGCTCTTTTACTTTTGATATCAAATATTTCAATTGTTCCTTGTTCTGATAAATCTGCTAATACTTTTTTATCTGATACAAGGAATATTTTTGAAGTTTTTGAAGTTTTAAGCGAATAATCAATTATTTTTTTTTCTACAGAAAGATCATAAGATAAAATCTCATTACTAGAATTACTAAGTAAATATAATTTATTATCATTTATTTTTAAATCTCTAACTTGTACATCTACTTCAATAGTTTTAGAACTTAAATTATCAATATTAAAAGATTTAATTAATGAATCTTTAGTTTTTTCATAAGATAAAACTCTATTTGTTTCATTATTTAAAACAAGATCAGCTTTATAGTCTAAATTAGCTGAAGATATAAAACTTCCATCTTCAATTTTATATTTTTCAATTTTATTTTGCGATGAATCAGAAAGAGATACAAGTAAATATTTATTATCAGAAGAAATAACCATACTAGAATAAATTTTAGAATCTA
>JABSOL010000180.1 GCA_013215985.1 Campylobacteraceae bacterium | reverse complement strand
TACATGGTTTATGATTTCAAGTCAGATATATAAAAGTAATAATTGACATTACTTATTATTGTATAATTACTTATAAGTAATATACAAAAGGAGATTTTATGAATCTTGATAAATTATTTATTAACTTATGGAAAGAATATATAAGCCTTGCCCCTCAAGCAAAAGAAATACATTCACTATTTCAAAAAATAGAAGATAATATTATCACAAATGACCATATAGCATTTAGAACTTTAGATTTAAAAGAATGTAATATTGATGTTTTATCTAAGGTTTTTCTTGATTTAAATTATGAAAAAAAAGAACATTATATCTTTGAAGAAAAAAATTTATCTGCTTATTATTTTATTCACAAAAATCCTAAGTATCCAAAAATATTTATAAGTGAATTAAAACTTGCATCTTTTGAAAAAGAGATACAAAATATCTTAAAAAATATTATAAAAGAAATTCCAGCTAAAGTATTAAAAAGTTCTGAACTTATTTATTCAAAAAAACATTGGAATATTTCATATAAAACTTATAAATATTTATATGAAATCAGTGAATATGCAGCTTGGTTTTATGTTTATGGATTTTGTGCAAATCATTTTACTATTTATATTAATGATTTAAAAAACTTCTCTAATATAAAAGATGTAAATACTTTTATAAAAAAAGCTGGTTTTGAATTAAATACAATTGGAGGTGAAGTTAAAGGTAGTAAAAAAGACTTATTAGAACAAAGCTCAACTTTAGCTCAAATAATACCTGTAAAATTCGAAGAAAGAATCTATAATATACCTTCTTGTTATTATGAATTTGCAAAACGATATAAAGATAAAAACAATAATTTATTTCAAGGTTTTATTAAACAATCAGCCAACCTAATATTTGAAAGTACAGATCAACATTAAATATTCTCTTCTTTAAAAAAAGTATTTTATTTACTATTGTTAAGTCCTCAAAAAACCTTGTCTAAAGAAAAACTTAGGCCCTAAGATTGTTTTGCTTTTATAATAAAGCAATAAATCTTTTATGATAAAATCAAAACGATAAGGTATTAATTATAAAAAATAATTAAGTTTACACTTCTCAGTATTTTAAGGAATAAATATATGAATGAAATAAAAGAAAAATCAAAGACTGTAGAAACACTAAATGATTTAGCAGTTTTTGTAGATTACTCACTTCAGGATACACTAAATAAAGATCCTGATGCTAAAGAAAATGGTCTTGACTATCAACCAAGACAGGTATTTTCAGGACACTATGTACCTGTAAAAACTACAGCATTAAAAGATCCTATATATATTGCACATAGTAAAACTTTATTTAAAGAATTAGGTTTTGCTGATTCGTTAGCTACTTCAGCTGATTTTGTAAGTATGTTCTCTGGTGATATGTCTAATGTTCCTGAATCTATTAGAAAATTTGGTTGGGCAACTGGTTATGCTCTTTCTATATATGGAACTGAATATTATGCTCAATGCCCATTCCAAACTGGAAATGGATATGGTGACGGACGTGCCTTATCAGTTCTAGAAGCAGTACTAAATGGTAAGCGTTGGGAAATGCAATTAAAAGGTGCTGGAAAAACACCATATTGTCGTGGTGCAGATGGTAGAGCAGTTTTAAGATCAAGTGTTAGAGAATTTCTTGCACAAGAACATATGCATGCTCTTGGAGTTCCTACATCAAGATCTTTATCTTTATTTACTTCAAAATCAGAAATGGTTCAAAGACCATGGTTTTCAGAAGGTTCTTACTCAAAAGATCCAGATAGAATGATTCATGAATTAGTTGCCATATCAACTAGGGTAGCACCTTCTTTTCTTCGTGTTGGTCAAGTTGAACTTTTTGCAAGACGTGCTAGAAAAAATGAACATGCAAAAGCACAGGAAGAGTTAGAAAAGATTGTTTTACATCTTATTGATAGAGAGTATAGTGCTAATATAGATAATAGTCTTGATATAGAAGAGAAAGTACTATTACTTGCATCTGAGTTTAGAAATCGTTTATCTTCACTTATTGTTAATTGGATTCGTGTTGGATATGCTCAAGGAAACTTTAATAGTGATAACTGTGCAGCAGGTGGATTTACTTTAGATTATGGACCATTTGGATTCTGTGATGTATTTGATCCCTTCTATCAGCCTTGGACAAGTGGAGGGCAGCATTTTTCTTTCTTACACCAAAATAAAGCAGCACAACAAAACTTTAATATGTTTTGTTACGCATTACAGCCTTTATTAAAAGATCATGCTACACAATTAGTTTTATTAGAAGAGATTAGAAATGGTTTTGCAGATCTTATTGCTGAAAAAATGCAAAAGATGTGGGCTTCAAAATTAGGACTTAAAACTTTTGATAAAGAATTACATTCTGACTTAGAAATACTTATGATTCAAACTTCTGTTGATTATACTATTTTTTATAGAGAGTTATCAGATCTTCCTTCTTCACTAGAAGCCTTGAAAAAAAGTTTCTATAATGACATTACTACAAATAAAGATATAGAAAAACGTTGGTTTACATGGTTTAAAAGATGGCAAGATCTTGTTTGTACGGATAAGGATGAAAGTATATCTCTTAAAGAACGTGAAAAATTATCAAAAGAAATGAAACTAGTTAATCCAAAATACATTTTAAGAGAATGGTTCTTAGTACCTGCATATACTCAAGCTAATGAAGGTGAGTATAATTTAATTCAAGAACTGCAAGAAGTAATGAATAAGCCATATGCAGAACAGTCAAAAGAAGTTGAGGATAAATACTATAGATTAAAACCAAAACAGTTTTTTGATCTGGCTGGAGTATCTTTTGTTTCTTGTTCTTCATAAGAAGTCTTTAGTTCTTTCGAGTTTAAAACTTAACAATAAAGAGTAATACAATATAAATATTACTCTTTAGAGCTTAAACTCCTGTCTTATCCCTTTTTGTTACTACAAAATAGAATTTTTCTCTTTTTCTTGTATCTTCTTTTTCAAAAAAGAAATAAGAAACAAGAGAGAAAATGATAAATTTATTAATCTTCCTAAATATTTATATACGCTATAATTGCAAATTAAAATTATAAAGCTTATAAATATTAAGCGAATAGGTTAACAATGCAAGAAACAGCTCTTAAAATACTAAAATCTGGTCATAATGTTTTTTTAACAGGATCAGCAGGTACTGGTAAAACTCATATATTAAATGAATATATTCAATATTTAAAATCAAGAAAAATACTTCCTACTATTGTAGCACCTACTGGAATTGCGGCTTCACATTTAAATGGTCAAACTATTCATTCTTTTTTTAGCTTAGGAATAAGAGATACAATAGATGAGAATTTTATTTCAGACTTATTATCAAAAAAATATCTACAAACAAGATTTAAAAAACTAAAAATATTAATCATAGATGAAATCTCTATGGTAAGTCCTAATGTTTTTTCTGCAATTGATCAAATATTGAGAGCTTTTAAACAAAGTGATGAACCATTTGCTGGTATTCAAGTAGTACTATCAGGTGACTTCTTTCAATTACCTCCAATATCTAGAAATACAGATGGTAAAAGATTTGCTTGGCAAAGTCCTTCTTGGAAAGAACTTGATTTGCAAACTTGTTATTTAGAAAAGAAGTTTAGACAAGATGATAATCAACTTATATTTGTTTTAGATGAAATAAGAAGCGGGACTGTATCTCAAAGATCTCATGATATCTTGAATTCAAGATATCAAAAAGATTTAGATATTGATTTTACTCCCACAAAACTTTATACTCATAATATGGATGTAGATAGAATTAACAATGATGAGTTAATAAATCTTAATACTCAATCACGTACTTTTAAGTATACATCTCAAGGTGCTAAAACAAATATAGAAAAACTATTTAAATCTGCTTTAGTTCAAGAAGAACTTACATTAAAAAAAGATGCTGTTGTAATGTTTATTAAAAACAATCCTGAAAAGTATTATATTAATGGTACAACAGGAGTAGTAATTGATTTCTCAAAAGATGAGATGAAACTTCCAATTGTAAAACTATCAAGTGGTCATATAATAAAAGTAGAATTTGAAGATTGGAGCGTTGAGAATGATAAAGGTAAAGTACAAGCTAAAATATCTCAAATACCTCTAAAACTTGCTTGGGCTATTACTATTCATAAATCACAAGGTATGACTTTAGATGCTGCTCAAATAGATTTATCTAAAACATTTGAAGTAGGGCAAGGTTATGTTGCTTTATCAAGAATTAAAAGCATAGAAGGTCTTAAACTAATGGGATTTAATGATACTGCATTATCTGTTGATCCTTTGATTTTAAGTATTGATTCTAGAATCAAACAAGCATCACAAAAAGCAAGTGATAAAATACTAGTTTATGAAGAGAATCAACTTAGCGCTATTCATTTATCATATATTCAAAGACTTGGTGGTTTAATAGATGAAAAAGAGATAAACAAAGAGAAAGTTCTATTAGCAGCTGAGCCTAAAATTGAAGAAAAAATTGCAAACCATATTAAAACAAAAAATCTAATTGAAGAATCATCAACATTAGTAATCTTAGCTAAGAATGCTGGCTTCTCAGTATCAACTATTATGAATCATCTTATTTTAATTAAAAAAGATGAGGTAGATTTTGATATATCAAAATATATGCCAAATTTAACAACTATTAATCTTGTTAATGAAGCAATTAAAGAAATCAAAGAAACAAAAAATGAAGAAGATTTTTCAGAAGATGGAAACATTAGATTAAAGCCTATATTTACAAAACTAGATGGAAAAATATCTTATTATGATATAAAAATAATACAACTCTTATATTTTGAAAAAACATCACATGGATTTGATACTCATTGAGTAAATCCAATATAGATATGCTTGCTAATCCTATTGATTTAACTACTGTTACAGCAGGAACTAACATCAATCTTTCTTGGAGCATGGGAACTATTCAAAACCCCCCTTTCCATGCAGAAACATATTCTGTTTATGTAACTACATCTAATACTCCTGCTACAATTGTGGCTGCTACACCAGTTTTAACCGGAACATTAGCTAACCCAAGTCAAATAGATGTCTTTTCTGTTAATCTTGACGCATTTGCAGGACAATCTGTTTATTTAACCTTTAGACACCACAACACATATAACATGAATATGATTGTTGTAGATAATGTTGTAATAAAAACACTCCCCAACAATGACGCCACCATAACA
>JABSOL010000179.1 GCA_013215985.1 Campylobacteraceae bacterium | reverse complement strand
ACATGATTTTTTTGATGAAATTGCTAAATCAAATTCACTAAATTATAAAATTCTTGTAGAGAATGATATTTATATCAGATTTAACCAAACATCTCTTGAGCGTTTAATTGATAATAATATATCTAATGCTATAAAATATTCATTTACAAATTCTGCTATTCAAATTAATTTAGCATATATAGATGATAACAATATATTATTCGAAGTAATTACAAGCTCAAAACAAATAGAAGCAGAAAATAAAATATTTAATGACTTTTATAGGGAGAATAGTAACAGAGGAGGATTTGGATTAGGTTTAAAAATTGTAAAAGAGATATGTGACAAGAATAATGTTATCATTAAGCTTGATTCAAATACTAAAGAAACAAAATTTGCTTATAGGTTTAAAATAGATGAAAATATTACTACTTGAAGATGAATTAATGTTAAACAACGCAATAGCTGAGTATCTAAGAGGTATAGGACATTTACTTGATACTTTTTCTGATGGTCAAGAAGCATTTGATAAAATTGATAATTCTTATGATTTATTAGTTTTAGATATAAATACTCCAACAAAAGATGGTTTTGAGATTCTAGAGACATTAAATAAAAATAAACTTTTCATTCCAACTATATTTATATCTGCGTTAATTGAAATGGAAGATATTTCAAAAGCCTATGATTTGGGATGTAGAGAATATTTAAAAAAACCTTTTCACTTAGAAGAACTAGGCATTAAAATTAATTTAATACTAAAAAAAGACCAAAATATAACTTCTCATATTAAATTCTCAGAGAACTATTCTTATTCAAAAGATAAAAAAACTCTATTTTTTAATAAAGAACCTCAAAACCTAACAAAAAAACAATTAGATATTATTCATATTTTAGCATTAAATGTAAATATGATTGTAGACTTTGAAAGATTTAGGCTTGACGTGTGGAATGCTGATTTTATTGATAATCCAACAATAAGAGCTGAAATTGCAAGACTTAAAAAATCTCTAAAAGAAGACTTTATCAAAAATATACGTGGTTTAGGATATAAAATAAACCGTTACTATTCTGCATAAAGACTATTTATAGTCTTTATCTTATATATAGACTCTTCAAAAACTTACTTTAAGAATAATTTATTTAATTACTTAACAAATTTAAGAACTTCTAAGAAAAATTAACATTTGCTATCTTCTTGCTATTTATTATCATTATACTTTAGATATTAATTACTTTTGCTCAAACATTAATAGCAAAAAGTAAATAAACTTAAAGGAGAATTCTATGAGTCCAGAAAAAGCTCAAGCTTATTGGAAAGAAAATATTTCAATGATCTTAAAACTTTTAGTAGTTTGGTTCGTTGTTTCGTTTGGTTGTGGTATTTTATTTATTAATGAATTAAATGCTATTGAAATATCTGGTGTTAAATTAGGCTTTTGGTTTGCGCAACAAGGCGCAATTTATGTTTTCGTTATCCTTATTTTTGTTTATGTTAAAAAAATGGGCGATATTGACAAAAAATACGACGTTCACGAATAGGAGAACACAATGGAATTACAATCTTTAATTTACCTATTCGTAGGTGTATCTTTTGCAGTTTATATCGGAATTGCTTTATGGGCAAAAGCTGGTTCAACTAAAGAATTTTATGTAGCAGGTGGTGGAGTTCATCCAGTTGCTAATGGTATGGCAACTGCGGCTGACTGGATGAGCGCAGCTTCATTTATTTCATTAGCTGGAATTATTTCTTTTAAAGGAAGTGATGGTGGTGCTTATTTAATGGGTTGGACTGGTGGATATGTATTATTAGCTATGTTACTTGCTCCTTATTTAAGAAAATTTGGTAAATTTACTGTTCCTGACTTTGTTGGTGATAGATATTATTCTGATGTAGCAAGAACTGTGGCTGTTGTTGCTGTTATCTTCATTTCATTTACTTATGTAGCTGGTCAAATGAGAGGTGTTGGAATTGTATTCTCAAGATTCTTACAAGTTGATGTTAATACTGGTGTATTCATTGGTATGGGTATTGTTTTCTTTTATTCTGTTTTAGGTGGAATGAAAGGTATTACTTATACACAAGTTGCTCAATATGTTGTTATGATTTTTGCATATACTATTCCTGCAGTTTTCCTTTCACTTCAAGTAACTGATACATTCTTACCACAATTAGGTCTATTTGCACAAACTTCATTTGAATTCTCTGATGGTGTTAAAGTTATACCAGAAGGTACTTACCTTTTACATGCACTTGACCAATCAATTCAAGATTTAGGTTTTGCAGCATATACTGAACCTGGTAATATGTGGAATACATTTATGTTAACTACTGCATTAATGTTAGGTACAGCTGGTCTTCCTCATGTAATTGTTAGATTCTTTACAGTTCCTACTGTACAAGATGCTAGAGTATCTGCGGGTTGGGCTTTATTATTTATTGCAATTATGTATACAACTATTTCTTCAGTTGCAGCATTTTCAAGAGTTAACTTAATTAAAAATGTTCAAAATGTTGATTATCAAGCATTTGTTAAAGGTGAATTAACACATAAAGATGGAACAGCTAATAATGGTAACTGGTTTAAAACTTGGGAAAAAGGTGGATTAATCGCTTGGACTGATATTAATGGCGATGGTAAAATTCAATACTCAAGCGGTGCTGCATTTGAAGGCGCTAAAGGTAAACCTGTATTTGATGGTAAAAAATTAGCAGCAGATGGTCATAGAATTACTACTAATGCTAAACCTGCTAGAAATGATGGAACTATCCAAAATGAATTATATGTAGATAGAGATATTATGGTTTTAGCGAATCCTGAAATTGCAAACTTACCAAATTGGGTAATTGCATTTATTGCAGCTGGTGGATTAGCAGCAGCTTTATCAACAGCAGCTGGTTTATTACTTGTAATTGCTTCTGCTATTTCTCACGATTTAATGGGTCAAGTTATATTTAAAGATAAAAAAACTGGTAAATCTACAATGTCTGAGAAATCAGAATTAATGTGGGCAAGAATCTCAGCAGTAGCTGCTATTTGTGTCGCTGGTTATTTAGGAATAAATCCTCCTGGTTTTGTAGCACAAGTTGTGGCTTTTGCATTTGGTTTAGCAGCAGCAGCATTCTTCCCTACTATTATTTTAGGAATATTTGATAAAAGAATGAATAAAGAAGGTGCAATTGCTGGTATTTTAACTGGTTTAATTTTCACTTTTGCATACATTGTTTATTTTGTATTCTTAGGCGGACAAAAAGAAGATTATTTATTTGGAATCGCTCCTTCTGGAATTGGAACAATTGGTACATTATTACATTTAATTGTAGCATACGTTGTATCTAGAATGACTCCTCCTCCACCACAAGAAATTCAAGACTTAGTTGAAAGTATTAGAATTCCTTCAGGTGTTGGTGAAGCACACGATCACTAGAAATAATTTATAAAAAGAGAGTTCAACCTCTCTTTTTATTTTTTTTTGTTAGAATATAAATAATATTTTAATAAAAAAAATTCTTACAAGGAAAAAAATGAGCCTTAGAGATCAAAAATCATTTTTATCAAACATCCACCCTTTTGGCTTTTTATCATCTTCTCAATTAGATAAATGTATTCAACATCTAGATATTGCTTATTATGAAAAAGATTCTATTCTTATCTCCCCCGAAAATATACATGATCATTTTTTTATAATTATAAAAGGATGTGTTCACGAATTTAAAGATGATGAACTAATTATGGATTATTATCAAGAAGATACATTTGATTCAAACTCACTAATTTATGGAAAAACAAAAAGTACATATAAAGTTGTAGAAGATTTAATAACCTACGAATTAGAGAAAAATACTTTTATAGAATTAATTGAAGAAAATAAAGATTTTAAAGATTATTTTTTAAATGATTTAGTTAATAAACTTCAAATACTAAAAGAAAAAGAGTTTACTTCTGAACTTTCTACTTTTATTTTAGACAAAGTTAAAAATGCAATAGTTCATAAAGCATGTATCGTAGATCAAAATTCTGACCTTTTATCTGCAATTAAAAAATCTCAAGAAATAAAAACATCTACTATAATTGTACAAAAAGAAAAGATTTATGGGATCATTACTGATTCTTTATTAAAAAATGAAGTATTACTTAAAAATAAATCTTTAGATATTGAAGTTAAGGAAATAGCAATTTTTCCAGTATTAACTATTAATGAAAACGATTATTTATTTGATGCTTTATCTTTATTAATAAAAAAGAATATAAAAAGACTTTTAGTAATAAATGATAATAATGAAATAGTTGGAATTTTAGAACAAATTGATGTTTTATCACATTTTGCAAATCATACAAATGTAGTTGATACTAAAATTAAAAAAGCAAAAGATTTAGATGAACTAAAACAAGCAAGTAGAGATTTAATAAATATAATAAAATCGCTTCATGCCAAAGGTGTAAAAGTATCTCATATTTCTAATTTAATTGGACAGTTAAATACAAAAGTATATAAAAAACTATTTGAATTAATTTTGCCATCTCATTTACAAAATAAGTCTTGTTTAATTGTAATGGGAAGTGAAGGTAGAAATGAACAAATAATTAAAACAGATCAAGATAATGCTTTAGTTATACAAGATGGTGAAAAGGTAGAAGAATTTTATCCATATATGAAACAAATTACTCAAGCTTTAATATCGTTTGGATATCCACCCTGCCCTGGTAATATTATGGTATCAAATAATTTTTGGTGT
This sequence comes from Campylobacteraceae bacterium, assembly GCA_013215985.1. GTDB lineage: Bacteria > Campylobacterota > Campylobacteria > Campylobacterales > Arcobacteraceae > NORP36. Next base: position 551 of record JABSOL010000179.1, on the reverse strand, counting down.
AAAACTCAAAATGATTATAAAAATGAAACAAAAAAATGGATTAATTTTCCAGATATACAAAACTATATGGACTTAGCAATATTTTTTGATTCATTTGCAGTTGCAGGTGACAAAAACTTGCTTATTGAACTTAAAGATGATTTATTTAAAAGATTATATAAACAAGATGTATTTATGGCTTATTTCGCAAAATCTACTTTAGCATTTGATACTCCTACAACAGTTGCAAACTTCATGAAAAAAGTAAATTACATAGATATAAAAAAAGCAGGAATATTTCCTATAGTTCAAGGTATTAGGTCTTTATGTTTAAGAGAGAGAATAAGAGAAACTACAACAATTAAAAGAATTAGAATATTAGAAGAAAAAGATATTATTAAAAAAACAATGGCAGATGAATTAATTGAAGCTTTTGATGTATTAGGAACACTAAGACTTAATCAACATATATATTTATCTCAAAATAAAAAAGAAATCAATAATGAAATAGATACACATGAATTAAGTAAAATAAAAAGAGAACTTTTAAAAGATTCATTAAAAATAGTAAT
>JABSOL010000178.1 GCA_013215985.1 Campylobacteraceae bacterium | reverse complement strand
GATATTCCGCCATTTGCTCCACTTACTCCAGATTCTCCTGCACTCATTCCTATAGAAGTAGAAGAAGATGTTGTTTTACTTATATCTCTTAGAGAGATGATATTTAAATCTCCTTTTATATTTAAGTCATTATTTAAATTTAAATTATTCCCTACATTAAATTATGCAATTAGAGTTCCAGAAATCATCGTTCTTTTTTTATATTAAATATCTTTGAGTTCATAAGGATATTTTTTATAATAGTCTTCGATTTCAATTGTTTCTATATTACATTTGGGACAAATACCTTTTTTTAGTTCTATATAGTTGTAACTTTTTTTACACTTATAACATTTTGAAAATTCTATTTTATTTACAACTATATTTTTGTAGTTATTAAAAAACAAGTAATCTCCCATTATTATTGCAAATCCAATACCTATAAATGATAATGAATATAGTACATTATAGGATCCTTCTTCTAAAATTGTTTTAGTTATTGAGCCTTCAAAAAGAAAACTACTTACTCCTTCTAATATTAAAAGTAAAGGGATTACATATTTATTTTTCATCAATTAATTCGTCATTGTTATCTAAAATATTTTCTTGTATATAAATATAAATATTTTTATAAGTTGATAATTCTATAGCTTTTGTACTAGAAGGTATCGGATTTATATCAGTAAGTATATCACTTGCAATATCAATTCCACTTATAATAGTAATAGATTTCTTAGGATCAATTATAACATTACCAGCGATTGGTGCAACATCATTCAACTTTCTAATAGCACCCAATGTAACATTTTCAAAAACATTATCAGCTTTATTTAACACTTTTTTTCCTGAGTTGATAAATACAGGACTTATTGTTTTTGTCGTAGTATGAACTGTTTTTAATATTCTTCCAATAGGAGTAAGAATTTCTGCTCCACCCAGTAATGTTGGTTGAATTCCAACATTACTATCAATATCTAAAGAACTATCCTTATATTGCTGGTCAGTTGCAGTAAATATTTGTTGACTTCCATTTTCTCCTAATGCAAAATCATTAACTTTTATTCCTTCACTCTGCTTTTGTAAAAACTCAATTCCTTTGTGTAGTTCTTTTCTTGTTACTTCTCCTGGGTTAACTACAGATTCTAGTCTATATTTTGTTTTATTATTTGAAGATTTATCTACTAAATAATTTGCAGCTTCTGTAAGTATTTTGTGAGCTTTACTTAGTTTCATTGGTTGTGCTCCTGTTTTACTTAAAAATGGAGTAAAAGAATTTTGTGATGCAAACATAGAAGCATTCTTATTAATAAAATCTTTTTCTATTAGAGCTAGTTTTCTGAACTCTATTCCATTTTCTTGAGTTTGAACATTATTTGAATAAATTGTACCTGCATTAACATAATTATTTGATTTAGAATCACATGTTACATCTGTTAAGTTTCCATTAGCTGCTTCATTTAATCTATTATAAAAGGAATTACCACTTGAGTCATTCATTGCTTCTTTTGTATCATATGAGTCTTTAAATATTAATCCATTACCATTTTGTAGATATTTAATTTCTCCTGCTTCATGACCTGCTACTTTTACATCTTGAGTTTTATTTGATTTATTGTTTTCATTTCCACTAGCATCTAATAAAATAGTTCCTGTATCTTTTCCTTTTGTTATTGTAAGTCCTTGAACATCAACAACATTTTTAATATCAGCTAACAATGTGTTTTTAGATTCTTTTGCACTATAGTGAGCTATATTAACTTTTGATATATCTAATCCTAGAAATTCTAGTTTTTTAATTACTGTTGCTTTTATTACTTCTTGGTATTGAACTGAAGTAGGATTAGCTTTTAATCCTTCAAGAATTTTTCTTCCTGCTTTTGTATCTTGTAAAAAGTCTTTAACTTTTGTTGCGGCAAAATTATCTCTTGCATTGTCAACTAAATTTGCCATGTCTTGTGAATGTTCTTTACTTGTTTCATATTCTTTTTTTATTTCAGCTTTGCCATCTTTTGTTAACAATCTTGTATCTAAAGTAACATCAGGTTTAAACTCTTGTTTAACACTTGCTATATCATTATTTCTATTTGATGTATCTCTGTTTAATCTTTTATCTAAGACTTTTGTATCACCTGTTAAAGTAATATTACCAAGTCCAAGAGTAGCTAGAGTTTTTGTTTTTTTGTAAGTTAAATCTTTATTAGCTTTTAGAGTTGTTGTACTTCCAATACCTACAGATACTCCACTACCTTTTGAATACTCTACATTTGATAAATTTTTAAAAGAAAGAGATTTTGTACTTAGGTCTAGATTAGCATTTTCTTTAAATGTTCCATTTTTATCATAAGTACCACTTGCTAAAACTGCACCTTCTAAATGTGTATTATTTGCTATATTTATATCTGCACTATTTGAGATAAATGAAGATTAAACTACAGTTTTTTTATTTGATTTAGAAACAGAAACACCAGCATTTCCACCAGATATTCCATTTCCTCCAGCACTAAGACCTAAAGATGAAGAAGAAGATGTAGTTTTTTGTACATCTCTTAAAGATATGATATTTAGATCACCTTTAATATTAGAACTTGTATGATTTCCTACTATTACATTTGCACCTTTTATATTCATATCTTTTTGTGTTCTAATATTTAAATTATTAGCTATATTAAATTTTGTATTATTATGTGTTGTGTTGTTTTGAGATGACTTGTCTTTTCCCACACCCATAGAATAAGTAGGAGCTGTACTAGCTGTTGTAATTGAAATAGAACCATTAATACTTTTATTATCCATTGATTCATTGTATGTATCTTGAGAAGCTAATAGATTTAATTCTCCTGTATCAATTGAAGCATCATTAGATACAGTAATATTTGAACCTTGGAAACTTGTTGTATTTTCTTTTCCTGTTCTAACTGCTAAGTTTTTTGTACTTATATTTGAAGATTCTGAACTTGTAGAAGAGCTATTTGTTTGTCTTTTATTTCCATTTACATCTAAAATTATTACAGCTGAGAAACCATAAGTTTAATAATTAGATTTACAGTTTTTTAAGGTGGCAACTGTCTCCGGAATTTTGGTCTCCCAGGAATTCTTTTGATCTTAACTTTTATCTGGAAACTTTTCATAATATTCATCCATATCAATTGTATCTACCTCTTCACAATATTTACATTTACCATTGTTAAGTTCACTATAAGTAAAATTTTCTTTGCATATTGGGCATTTTGAAAATTCTATTTTGTGAATTTTATTTTTATCTTTTTTATCTTTTTTATCTTTAAATCCTAAATAAACTATATAAATGGAGAATATGATTAGTCCCCCACCAAAAATTAGGTACAAATAACTATCAGATAAATCAACACTTATTCCTCTATTGTTTTTTAGTTCTTTTGTTATAATAATTAAAACACCTAATATAAAAAGAATCAAAGAAAGAAGATACATATTATTCCTTATTCTTTTTATTTTCTTGATCAGAAAATATAGATTTTATAAATTCATAAATTTGGACTCCACCGAATCCTATTCCTCCAGCTATTGAAGGATCTGGTGTTCCATGAGGTAGAGAACTATCGATTGTATTATAATCTACTTGTTTTGAAAATAAGTTATTGAATTTATTAGATGGTAAATTATCCTTTTTAATACTTAAATAAATTCCAAACTTATTATCAAGTTCATCAACTTTTTTCAACAACTTAGGTAGAGTTTTAGCACCACTTTTTATAAATATTTTTGCTGCAGGTCCCCCAGTCACAATAACTTCGATACCACCTAAGAGACTTGTTTGCACTGGAGTATTCTTATCAAGATCTAAACCAGAAATAATGTAATGATCTGGTTTTGCTGTAAAAGCTTTTTGATTATCTTCTTTTCCCAAAGGTGAATAATTAATAGTTAACCCTTCACTCTGCTTTTGTAAAAATTCAATTCCTTTTTGTAGTTCTTTTCTTGTTACGTCTCCTGGGTTAACTACAGATTCTAGTCTATATTTTGTTTTATTATTTGAAGATTTATCTACTAAATAATTTGCAGCTTCTGTAAGTATTTTGTGAGCTTTACTTAGTTTCATTGGTTGTGCTCCTGTTTTACTTAAAAATGGAGTAAAAGAATTTTGTGATGCAAACATAGAAGCATTCTTATTAATAAAATCTTTTTCTATTAGAGCTAGTTTTCTGAACTCTATTCCATTTTCTTTTATTTGTACACTATTTGAATAAATTGTACCACTATTTACATAATTGTTTGGTGTATAAGTAGTAGTTGTATTTGTTAATACTCCGTTACTAGCTTCATTTAATCTTGAAAGATATCTATCTCCTAGTGTATTATTCATAGCTTCTTTAGTATCATAAGAATCTTCAAAAACAATACCATTACCATTTTCTAAATATTGTGTTTCTCCTAATTCATGTCCTAATACTATTGTAGAATTTGCTTTTGAAGATAAACCATTTGAGTCTCCACTTACATCTAAGAAAATATCTCCTTTATTTTCTCCTTTTGTAATAGTTGCACCTTCTACATTTACTTGTAATCCATTAGAATTAATATCTGCAAGTTCTAATTTATCAGTAGTTTTTGCATCAAAGTGTATTATTTTAGTTTCTTCAATTCCTCTAAATTTTTGATAAAGATTTCCGGCTTTTACTTCTGCTTCTTGATATTCTTGTGAATTCTTATTTGATTCTAATGCTTTTAGTATATCTTGACCATCATTGGTATATTTTAAATGCTCTTTTACTTTTGTAGTTGCAATATTATTTTTAACTTGATCTACATAATTAAGTACATTCAAATTATCATCTTCAGATATTTGTTTTGCAGCTTCCACAAAATCAGTACCATGATCATAGGCTACAGTCATATCTTTCTTAATCTCTTTCCTACCATCTTCAGTCAACATTCGGACATCAACAGTAAGATCTACACCTTTAGTTTGATCTACTTTATAAAGCTCTTTTTTTGTATTATTTACATCTCTATTTAATCTTTCATCTATTTGTTTATCTTTACCTGTAAGAGTAATATTTCCATTTCCTAAAGTTGATAAGGTTTTTGTTTTTTCTATATTTAAACCTGCTTTATAATCTAAACTTAATGTTTGTCCTATTCCTATATCAGTTGAAGATGATTTTTCATATTTGATGTTTGACAGATCTTTATATGTAATTGTTTTAGTTTCTAAGTTTAGACTATTATTATCTATTAAATTACCATTTGAATCTATTGTTCCAGAAGCTAGAACTGATCCTTCTAGGTGTGTATTTCCTTTTACTTTTATATCTGATTCATTTGTTA
>JABSOL010000016.1 GCA_013215985.1 Campylobacteraceae bacterium | reverse complement strand
GAAGTATTATAATATGTTATCATGTAGACATACCATGTACACATAAAATATATTAAGAAAAAGAAGTTAAAAAGGCGAAGTATTTTAAAATGTTAAAAATAAGAAAAACCAAGTACACATAAAATATATAAAGAAAAAGAAATTTTTATTAAAAATATTTTAGATACAGTTTTTTTAGCTTTTGAAAGAATGAGAATAAGTAAAGAATCTATATTATAAAAATATAGATTTTTTATATTCTGCAAAAAAATGACAAATAGGTGGTTCTTGAGTATCATAATAAGATACAAAAAATACTTCTTTTAGTTTATCTTTATGTACAAATTCATTAATTTCTTTTTTATCTAAAGGTTTAGGAATATCATTTTCTTGTTGACCTTCTCTACGACTTCTACAAGAAACTAAAACACTAGCATCTTTTTTAAGTAAGGAAGATATTTTTTCTCTTGCTAAAATTCTATATTTTCCAGCTAAAACTTGAATAGTATTACATTCATATACTAAATCATAGTCTTCAAACCAAGATATAGGATAATCAAATAAATCAGCTACTAAAAAGTCTATTTTAGAATTCTCATATCTTTTTTTACATAAATCAATTGCAGCAGAAGATATATCAAACGCTGTAACTTTATATCCAGCTTCGCTTAAAGAAAAAGCATCATCACCTACTCCACAACCAACAACAATAGCTTTCTTGCCTTCTGCTTTATTATTAGAAATATATTCAAGTAAATAAGGATTTGATTCTAAGTCAGACCAAAATACTTTTGTATAATCACCTTTTACATCTTCATATATACTATTACACCAAGAAGTAGGTTCATCATTTTGTTGATGTTCTTTTACCATCTTTTTAAAAGCTTTATAATCAAATTCTTCCATTATTTTTCCTTATCATTATTAAGTATTATAGTAATGAAGTTTTACTTAAAAATATAACTTATTAGGAAGAGACTATTAAATTCTAATATAATAATTAAATTAATTGTTAATGAGAAAAAATGAAACAACTTATTTTAGAATTTTATAGTGAATTATTTGTGGCATCTATTCTTTTTACAATTGCAGTTGTAATGGATAAAATGATTGAAGTAATTATATATATGCTTTATTTTATTATATTATTATTACTTGTAAGATATTTATCTGTGATAAATTACAAAGGAATCTTTTAAAAGACAAATAATATAATATCATTTGTCTTTTAACTATTTTATTTTTTTAATAAAGGTAATTTATTGAGTAAGTTTTCACAATAATCCCATTGAGTAAGTGTATCTTTCCACTCTTGGGGAATTGCATTAACACCTTGATATGCTCCAAGTACCATTCCAATTCCTATAGACCTAGATGCATTGTCTCCACCAACCATAGCATTTGAAACTAGTGCTTTTTTTAATCCATCTTCTTGATCATAATATTTTAATATAAAATATATAGAACCAGGAAGTGTTCCTTCAGTAGGACTTGCTTTGCCTACTTTTATAGGCTCACTTCTTCCAACATCCCATAGTCTAGCCATTGAAGTAAGAGCTAAATCATCACAAAATTTTTCTTTTGATAAATCAGAATCAGGATTAATAGATTCTTCATATTTTTCTATTGCTTGATTAACTTTACTTTGGAAAAAACCACCCATTAGTTTCGCCACATCAAGTATTGCAGTTTTAGGATTCTCCCCTTGAATAATTCTATGAGTTACTCTTGCAAAAAACTCTGCTCCACCTAGAGCATGAACATCTCGATGAGTAAACATAGCTTTTTTAGCAACATCTACTAATACTTCTTCATCATCCCAGTATGCATGAGCACTTACATGTCTAATTGCTGTAGCATTTGAGAATCCACCAAGATATTGAACCTCCATACCTTGTTTTACTTGTCTATAAGTCTCTTTTGTCATAGTACAAATCCAAGATCCCCAAGAGTTCTCTAACCTATTCATCCAATGTGGTAAAAGTGATTTAACATCAAAATCTCGTGGAGGATTAGAATTAGAAGCTAAATGTTCTAAAATTAGAATATTATAATCACCATAATCAGTAGTTCCACCAGCTTTTTTGCCAGGATGATAGTTTTGTTTCCCCCAACCAATACCATGAGTTTCACCACCCATTAACTCACCAGGACTCATAAATCTATTTATGTCTGCATTTCCATAAGCTGCATATATTTTTTTTGCATCATATTCATAGTGAGATCCTAAACATAAAGCATCTCCAACAATACTTGCAAAAAATGCACCTTTTATAGCTTCTTCTTTTGTAATATTATTCATTTTTTCTCATTTTTTTATTTTAGTATAACAAAGAAGTATTAAGTCAAACTCTTATATAAAAGAGTTTGAAATTATTTAAGTTATATCTATGATTTTATATAGATAGTAAATATAAGAGAAATCATTATATATACAAATAAATGTATATTCTGTTATTTGATTATAAAAACAGATTAAAGAAATCTCTTGTATATGAGTGACTAATAAGCTAAGTATTTTTCATAACTCGTAGGATATTTTTTGACAACATCTTTGATTTTTTTTAAAGAATGTATATAAACTTCCATAGTTTGCATTAAATCTTCTGCTAAGTCTTTTTGAACATCAAGTTTACTACTTTCATTAATATTTTCTAATTTATCTTTAAGAGCTGGCTCAAAATAATTAATAACTAGGGAGTTATTAATAAGGTTTTTAATTAGTTCATTCAAATTCTTAAGAATAATATCGGCATGTATAGAAATAAAATGAGCTGTTGACAAATACCTATGTTTATAACCAGCCAACCTATTAATTTGTCTTTCACTTACATAAGAAGTGTTTTCTTCTTTACTAAGAATATATTTTTTTAGAACTTTTGCACCACCGACGAATCTTAAAGCATCTAGATATTCCTTTCTCTTATCGTTTTTAATTGTACTTTTTACATATACATTGTTTTCATGTGTATATGTAGCCCAAAAATAATCTGTATCTTTTTTACTATATTCTTTCATGGCTTTTCCTTTAAATAACTTTTATAATTATATGTTATCTTAAAAAATATTAAAGTAGAATTACAAATTTATATCATTTACAATAATTAAAAGTTTACCTATAGCTTCTATTTAAACTTATTATAGAAGAGAAATATACATAATATAGAAGTATTTTTTAGACTTACAAAAATTTAAAGTTATTCATACACTTAGTAGTAATTATGTTTTAAGTATGTCTCAAGTTATTGAATTAGATCTTTGTTATTTTATTTAGATCTTTTACTGATTCTCTAAATTCATTATAAAAATATTTTCTTTTTTTACACATAAATTTTTAGTTTAAAGTATAATTTCACTTCTTTTCGAAGAAGTTAAACTATATTTATACTCATTACATTTAAAATATATAAAGTAGGATATCTTCCTCAATTCTTTGATTGTAATCATTAGTAGCTTCTTTCCATCTTCTACTCTCATCTTCTGTTGAAAAAAAATTCAAATAAGAAGTAAGAGCTTCTTTAAATTATTGAGTCTTTTTTTACCTAAATTGAGTTTTTCTATTAATAAATCTTCCAATATAATAGTCATTTGTTTTCTCATAAATATACCTTACCCTATTATTTTAATACCAATATTGAGGGTAAGTCTTATTTTTATGAAGATTAATATAAAAAACTGCAAAAAGTACTAAAATTAATGAACCAAAAAATGTTGGAAAAAATAAATAATCCCAAGTAGGACTTAATAAAAATACAATAATTGGATTAGAACCAGCAGGAGGATGAACTGTTTTAGTTAATAACATAAAAACAATACTAAGTGAAAGAGCTAAACTCATAGCCCACCATATATTTCCAAATATATCTAAAATACCTAAGGCAATAAAAGTAGAAATAAAATGTCCACCTATAACATTTCGAGGTTGAGAAAAAGGACTTTGATAAAAAGAAAATAATAATACACAAGAAGCACCAAATGATCCCATAATCAAAAGATTACCATTAAAATCACTAATATAACTCAAAAATAACATAGCGAATAAAGCCCCTATAAAAGAGAACAATAGTTCTTTTATATTAATTTTATCGGAAATACTTCTTCCTTGACCTTTAAACTTGTAAAAATAATTCATATTTTCCCCTAAAAACGAACGTTTGGTTATTTTACATTATTTTATATGTATTGTCAAGTAAATAATATAATTTACTATATATGAGAGTCTGGTGTAGGTATTTAATTTAACTACAATTCAGATACTAAAGGTACCATGTGTATTTAACATTAGAGAGTATGTAAGTTATTTTATGGATTCATAAAACTACTATATTAAGAGAAAATATTATCTTACAGCTTACTCCACTTTTTCATCATCTTAATATCAAGTATATAAGTCTGATAAATTAATTCTATATTTCTGCTTGCACCTTTATGCCCTAAGTCATATGCTTTTTTATAATATAATAAAGACTGCTCATAATCTTTTAAATTAAAATCATATATTAAAGCTAAATTAAATATTCCTTCGATATTTCCCATTTCATATGACTTTAAATACCAATATTTAGCATTTTTGTAATCTTTTAGAAGATTAGAATAAACTAATAATGCTAATTCAAAGGCTGCATTTTTATGCCCTAATTCATGTGCTTTTTTATACCATTTTATTGATTTTTTGTAGTTCTTATATAAATAGTAATGTATTCTTGCAATTTCATATGCTGAATTCTTATCATGTTCAGAATTTACATTATTATATAATTCATTAATATTTCGATAGTCTTTTAATTTATATTTATATCTAATTGTATCTTTGTATGAAATACTCTTTCGATTTATATCAAAAAAGATTTTGTGCCATAAATAAGTAGTATCGTCATTTTTCAATTCTTTGTATATATCTGCAACAAAAATTTTACCATAGCCTTTACTTGAAATTTTATTAAAATGTCTATTTGATTCTTTAATATCATTTAATTGAAAATAATTCATATATCCTAACTGAAAGTATGAGGTTTTTAATAAAGAAAGAGAGTTTGAGTTATTTTCAACTTTGAGATACCATTTATTTGCTTTTTTATATTCTTGATTCTTTTCATAATAATAAGCTAATTCAAAAGAAGCAGTTTCATTTTTGTCGGTATAAGCTACTTTATACCAATAAATCATCTTTTTATAATCTTTAAGTTCATATCTAAATATTCTTGCTAAATATATAGAAGCATTCTTATTTCCTAAAGAATTAGCTTTTTCATATAAAGCTACAGCTTTTAAATTATCATTATTTTGATCAAACTTTTTAGCTTTAAAGAAAACAACTTCATTCTCCTTTTTTAATAATTGAATATTAGTTTTTTTATAATTACAAGATGTTAAAAAAATAAGTAATAAAAATAAAGTAATAAATATTTTCATAATAAACCTTTAAAATATTATTTTTTAGAAATAACCTGCCCAACTGCATACCCAGAAGCCCAAGCAAACTGAAGATTAAATCCGCCTCTATGTCCTACAATATCAAGTACTTCTCCAGCAAAATATAAACCATTACATTTTTTACTTTCATAAGTTTTATTGTTAACCTCAGCAGTACGAACTCCTCCACCTGAAACCTCAGCATGTTTAAATCCTTGTGTATCTGTTACTTTAAACTTCCAAGAATTTAATTGAAATGATAATGCTTTTATTTGTTTAGAATTAATATCTGCTGCTTTTGTATCTTGGTGTATTTTACATATATCTAATAATACTGATGGTAACTTGTTTGATAACATTCCTATTAATAGATCTGCTGCTTTTACTTCTGGTAAAGCTTTAAATAATGATTGTATTTGATTAGCAAGATCTGCTCTATTTACTTTAGGAAAAAAGTTTACAGATAGTTTTACACCTTGATATAAAGATAAAGCTTGTGCTGCTAATTGAGAGATATCTAATACCGCAAAACCTGATACTCCATACTTAGTAAATAATACATCTCCATATATCTCAGACTCTAGTTTTCCATCTATATATAAAGAAACATTACATTCTTTTTTAACACCTTGCATTCTTGAATGATATGTTACATCTGTTTGAAGACCTACAAGAGAAGGATAAGTTGGATTAATAGAATGATCAAAGTGTTCTGCAAACTCTAATCCACTCTCATTTGCATTTAATTGTGGAGCTGCTGCTAAACCATTAGATATCAATATCCTATCGTAGTTCTTATAGTCATTATCTGCAGTTTTTAAATTAAACTTGTTATCTATCTTCTCTATACTTGTAATAAGTGATTCTGTAAATACATTAATGCCTAAATTACTAACAGTCAAAGAAAGTAAATTAACTACTGATTTTGCTTCATTAGATAAAGGATATACTTTATTAGTTTCTTTTATATCTAATAATAGACCTATGCTCTTACAAAACTTCTCAAATGCTTTAAAATCAAAGTTCTTTAATGCATATTCTACAAATGAAGAGTCTTCACCTATATAGTTAGCAGCAGATACTTGTGTATTAGATATATTACATCTACCATTACCACTTGCTAAAATCTTTTTACCTATTGCTTTATTTGCATCAAACATATCAATATGTAAATCATTATTTAATCTCTTAGCTGTAATGGCTGCAACAATACCAGCAGCCCCTGCTCCAATAATAGCTATTCTCAAATTCTTACCTTATTCTTTAATTAAAGTGATTATACAATATTTAATAAAATACTGCTATCCATATAGTAGTTTTTTTTAAAGAAGTGTATTTAACTCTATGTTTAAGTCCTTTATCTATATTATAAAAGTCTCCCTTGTTTAGAATTATCTCTTTATCTACTAACTCTAATATCGCTTCTCCTTCTAATACTATTACAAACTCATTCTCTTCTTGTATATACCAAAAGTCTTTATCACTTTTTTGTCCATTAGATACTATTCTCTCTATTCTTATATTAGGTTTTTTTAATATATCTATAAACTCTTCATTCTCTTTATCAAGTATAATATTTTCAAATATATTATTCATTATTCTTCCTTAGTATTTTTATTATATCATATAAGAAAGAGAGTATTTAATACATAGTATTTTACTATAGTATTAACATGTAAATGATTTACAAATTCTTTTTAACATAAATAATATTATTTTGGTAAATAAAGGCTTATACATGGTTTCTCCTGTATGCTAAATAATATTTAAATAATAATATTCTAATCCTAAGTAAAATAATCCTGATTAAAACACTTGACATAAACTTTTAAAAACTCTATACTTCCATATAAAAAAGTATATAAATTAAAAAGGGGAGAAGAACATGGAAAAAGAAACGATTGCATTACATGCTGGATATGATAAAAAAGAAGGTTATGGGTCAATGAGCGTACCCATTGCACAAACAACTGCGTATGCGTTTAGAGATTCAGAACATGCTGCAAATTTATTTGCATTAAAAGAATTAGGACCTATTTATACAAGATTAAATAATCCTACTACTGATGTTTTAGAGCAAAGGTTTGCACAACTTGAAGGTGGAGCTGCTGCTTTATGTACTTCTTCTGGACAAAGTGCGATTTTTTATGCAATTGTTAATGTAGCTCTTGCTGGTGATAACATTATTATCTCAGATAAATTATATGGTGGAGCGGTTACTTTATTAACTCATACTATTAAAAGATTTGGAATAGAAGCTAGAATATTTAAATCAGATGATGCATCTAACCTTGATGAGTTAATTGATGATAAAACAAAAGCTATATTCTTTGAAAGTTTATCAAATCCTCAAATTGCTATTGCTGATATTGAAAAAATAGTAGATATAGCAAAAAATAGAGGTGTTCTTACTATATGTGATAATACAGTAGCAACTGCGGCTTTATTTAATCCAATTTCAAAAGGTGTAGATGTAGTTGTTCATTCAACTTCAAAATATACTTCAGGAGCCGGAACAGTAATTGGTGGAATCATAGTTGAAAGAGATAACTTAGCAGCATTTTTTAAAGAAAATCCATCTAGATATCCAGATTTTGTGAATCCAGATCCTTCTTACCATGGTTTAGTATATGTAAATGTACCATTACCTAACTTTACTTTAAGAGCTAGATTATCACTAGCAAGAGATATAGGTGCTGTTCAATCTCCTCACAATTCGTGGTTATTAATTCAAAGTTTAGAGACTTTATCTTTAAGACTAGATAAACACTCTTCTAATGCGCTAGAAGTTGCGCAATTTTTAGAAAACCATTCAAAAGTTAATAAAGTTTCGTACCCTGGTTTAAAATCAAATGCTTATTACGATAAAGCACAAAAATATTTTAAAGATGGAAAATCATCTGGTCTTATTTCATTTGAAGTAGACACATATGAAGAAGCTAGAAGAGTAATTGACTCAACAAAACTGTTTAGCGTAGTTGTGAATATTGGTGATTCAAAATCATTAATTACTCACCCCGCTTCAACAACACATTCTCAAATGAATGAAGAAGAACTTCTAGCTGCTGGAATTAATCCTGTAACTATTAGACTTTCAATTGGTTTAGAGAATACACTTGATTTAATAAAAGATTTAAATCAAGCACTTAATTAGGATTTATAAATGCCATTAATTTCATCAAAAGGCGTGTATGGTTTAACAGCTATGCACGAGTTATCAAAAAATACAAATGATAAACCAATGCAAATAAGAGAAATCTCAAATATTGCTAACATTCCTCAGAATTACTTAGAACAATTATTAAGTAAACTAAGACGTGCTGAACTAGTTACTTCAGTAAGAGGATCAAAGGGTGGTTATCATTTAGCAAGGAATGCCTCAGATATTACAGTATTAGAAATTTTACTTGTTCTTGAAGATGATCTAAAAATTGCAGATAATAAATGTTCAAATCCAATATTAGATATCTTTTTTGATGAAGTAAAAGAAAAAACACAGAAGTTATTTGAGTTAAATCTAAATGAACTTGATAAGTATTTAGAAAAGTTTAATGAAAACCTTCATTATTCTATATAATTTAAGAGAAATAAATTTATAATTAAATGAACACAATAAAAGGAAATAAAATGAAATATGCAAATAATGTTACAGATTTAATTGGAAATACTCCACTTGTTAAATTACAAAATGCAAGTGTTAATAATACTACAGTTTTAGGTAAATGTGAATTCATGAATCCTACACATTCAGTAAAAGACAGAATTGGTTTAAATATGATCAAAGATGCAATGGATAAAGGTTTAATTACAAAAGATACAGTAATTTTTGAACCAACGTCTGGAAATACTGGTATTGCATTAGCTTCTGTTTGTGCAGCTTTTGGCCTAAATTTAACTCTTACTATGCCTTCTTCTATGAGTTTAGAGAGACGTCAATTATTAAAAGCCTTAGGTGCTAAATTAGTTTTAACGGAACCTGCAAAAGGTATGAAAGGTGCTGTTGATAAAGCTGATGAATTAGCATCTCAAACTCCTAATTCATTTGTTCCTCAACAATTTGCAAATCCTGCAAATCCTGAGATTCATAGACTAACAACTGCAAAAGAAATTTTAGCTGATACTGATGGTAAAGTTGATATTTTGGTTGCAGCTATTGGAACTGGTGGTTCTATTACTGGTATTGCTGAAGTTTTAAAAGCTCATAATCCAGATATTAAAATTATTGCAGTTGAGCCTGAAGCTTCTCCTGTTTTATCAGGTGGAAAACCAGGTCCTCATAAAATTCAAGGAATTGGAGCAGGATTTATACCAGAAGTTTTAAATACTGTAATTTATGATGAAGTAGTTCAAGTATCAAATGATGATTCTATTGAAACATCAAGAAATTTAGCTAAACAAGAAGGTTTACTAGTAGGTATTTCTTCAGGAGCAAATACATTTGTAGCGCAACAAATTGCTAGCAGACCAGAAAATGCTGGAAAAACTATTGTTACAATCTTATGTGATACAGGTGAAAGATATTTATCTGCTGGTTTATACGGTGTTGAAGAAGAGTAAAACTCTTCTTCTCTAAAGGAAAGATATGAAAGAAAAAGCTTCAAGATCAATAGTTAAAACAATCTCGTGGAGAACTATTGGAACGCTTGATACTGTAATAATCTCTTATTTTATTACAGGTGATTTAAAAATGGCAGCTTCTATTGGTTCAATTGAGCTATTTACTAAAATGATTTTATATTATTTCCATGAACGTGCTTGGAATAAAATAGATTACGGAAAAATAAAACCTCCATCTAATGATTACCAAATTTAGGAATAACATGAATATAGAAGAATTAAATAAAAAATTTAAAGATTCAAGTGCAGAAGATGTACTTGAGTATTTTTTAAAAGAATATGGAGATTTAGCAGCTTTATCTTCATCTTTTGGGGCAGAAGATCAAGTACTAACTCATATGATGCTTGAACTTGATAAAAAAGCACATATTTTCACTTTAGATACAGGAAGATTACATCCAGAAACTTATTCTGTAATGGATGCTACAAATCTAAAATATGGAACAAAAGTAAAAGTGTTTTTTCCACAAACTGAAGATGTTCAAAAGCTTTATGAAACACAAGGAATAAATGGTTTTTATGAGTCAATAGAAAATAGAAAAACATGCTGTTTTATTAGAAAAATTGAACCTTTAAAAAGAGCATTGAAACCTCTTAAAGTTTGGATTACAGGGCTTAGAGCTGACCAAAGTATAACAAGAGAGAGTCTAGACATTATAGAATTTGACGAAGCAAATGATGTAATAAAAGTAAATCCACTTTTATTATGGTCTGAGAAAGAAGTATGGAATTACATTAAAGAAAATAGAGTTCCATATAATAAACTTCATGATCAAGGTTTCCCCTCAATTGGATGCGCACCCTGTACACGGCCAGTGAAAGCTGGCGAAGATATCAGAAGCGGACGATGGTGGTGGGAAAATCCAGAACATAAAGAATGTGGATTACATATAAAATAAGGAGAAAGAATGATTAGTACAGAACGATTAACACATCTAAAACAATTAGAAGCAGAATCTTTACATATTATGAGAGAAGTTGTTGCAGAGTTTGATAATCCTGCAATGTTATATTCAGTAGGAAAAGATTCAGCAGTAATGTTACATTTAGCTCAAAAAGCTTTTTATCCAGCAAAACTTCCTTTTCCTTTGGTTCATGTAGATACTACATGGAAATTTAAAGAAATGATTGCTTTTAGAGATGAAATGCAAAAAAAATTAGGTTTTGAGCTTTTAGTTCATACTAATCAAGATGGAGTGGATCAAGGAATTGGACCATTCACTCACGGAAGCGCAGTTCACACTGATATTATGAAAACAGCTGGTTTAAAACAAGCTTTAAATAAATGGAAGTTTGATGCTGTTTTTGGAGGAGCTAGAAGAGATGAAGAAAAATCTCGTGCAAAAGAGAGAATTTATTCTTTTAGAGATGAAAAACATAGATGGGATCCAAAGAACCAAAGACCTGAATTATGGAATATTTATAATTCACGTGTAAAAAAAGGTGAATCAATTAGAGTATTCCCTCTTTCAAATTGGACTGAACTTGATATTTGGCAATATATTTATTTAGAAGGTATTCCTATAGTTCCTTTATATTTTGCTAAGAAAAGACCTGTAGTTGAGAGAGATGGCGTTAAAATAATGGTTGATGATGATAGATTGCCACTTAAAGAAGGCGAAGTTCCTAAAATGGAATCAGTTAGATTTAGAACACTTGGTTGTTATCCTTTAACAGGAGCAGTTGAATCGACAGCTTCAACATTACCTGAAATTATTCAAGAAATGTTATTAACAAAAACTAGCGAACGACAAGGTAGAGTTATTGATAATGATTCAGCCGGATCAATGGAAAAGAAAAAAATGGAAGGATATTTTTAACATGAGCATTCAAGAAACTAAAATAGCTTCTGATATTGAAAGTTATTTAAAAGAACACGAAAACAAAGAGTTATTAAGATTCATTACTTGTGGAAGCGTTGATGATGGAAAATCTACTTTAATTGGAAGACTTTTACATGATTCAAAAATGATTTTTGAAGATCAATTAGCTGCTATTAAAAAAGATTCTATAAAATCTGGGACTACTGATGGTGAATTTGATTTAGCTCTATTAGTTGATGGTTTACAGTCTGAGCGTGAGCAAGGAATTACTATTGATGTTGCATATAGATATTTTGCAACAGACAAAAGAAAATTCATTATTGCAGATACTCCAGGACATGAACAATATACAAGAAATATGGCAACAGGGGCAAGTACAGCAGATTTAGCAATTATTTTAATTGATGCTAGATATGGTGTTCAAACACAAACAAGAAGACATAGTTATATTACTAAACTTCTAGGAATCAAACATTTAATTATTGCTATAAATAAAATGGATTTAGTTGATTTTTCAGAAGATAGATATGAAGAAATAGTAGCTGAATATCAAGAATTTGCTGATGAGATTGGATTAACAAGCGATACTACAATGATTCCATTATCTGCTTTAAATGGTGATAATGTAGTAAATTTAAGTGATAAATCACCTTGGTATAAGGGTTTAACTTTAATGAATACTCTTGAAACTCTAGAGATTTCATCTGATAGAGATTTAAATCATTTTAGAATGCCTGTTCAATATGTAAATAGACCTAATTTAAACTTTAGAGGTTTTTGTGGAACTATTGCAGCTGGAATTATAAATGTTGGTGATTCAATTACTGTTTTACCATCTGGTAAAAGTTCAAGAGTAAAAGAAATTGTTACTTATGATGGTAACTTACCATATGCATATGCACAAATGGCAATTACTTTAACACTAGAAGATGAGATTGATATTTCTAGAGGTGATGTTATTGTTAAAAGTGATGAACAAGCAGATGTTGCTGATACTTTTGATGTTAATATTGTTTGGATGGATGAAAAACCATTAACAAAAGGAACTTCATATTATATTAAAAGAGCTAGCACTGTAACAACAGCTACGATTGATTCTTTTTATTATAAAACGAATGTAAATACTTTAGAACAAGAAACTTGTAATACTTTAAATTTAAATGAAATTGCACATGTGAAATTATCTTTAAATCAAAAAATAGCTTATGATTCATATGATCATATTAAAACAATGGGTTCATTTGTAATTATAGATAGAGTTACAAATAATACTGTAGGAGCAGGAATGATTGTTAAAAAATCAGAATCTTCTTCAAAATCTACTCCAAGTGAATATTCAGAATTCGAACTTGAATTTAATGCACTTGTACGAAAATACTTTCCACATTGGGAAGCTAAAGATATATCGTAAAAAATAGAGATTTTCTCTATTTTTTATATTCATACGCTAAATTAATTTACTATAAATATTTATGTACTGTCTCTTATTAATCTAAAAGAAAAAGTATTAATCCCTTATCTTTTAAAGAATACTAAAATATTTGAATAATCATCCTATTTTTTATTCGAGGAATCTATATATTAAATTAAGTGATGGTAATTTTGAAGGATAGAATAGTCTATGAATTTCATAGACCATTTTTAATAATAAAGTATTTTATATTTAAATATATATATTATTATTTATAAAAGCTAATAATAAAATTAAAAGGAATATAAATTATTTACTGTATAATGTCAACTAATATTTATAATAAGAAGAATTAATGAATAAAATCTACAAAAACTTTTTGAACGATAATACTGATACGCTTAATTTCCTGAGATACAATACTATTGGAAAACATAAAAAACTATATTTTGATTATACAGCCTCAGGTTTAGGCTTTAGACAAATTGAAACTAGAATGTATGATGTATTAGAAACATATGCAAATACACACTCAAAAGAAGCATCTATGGCTTCAAAAACTAATGATTATTATGATGAAGCTTTAAATTCACTTCATAGATCTTTAGAAGTTTCAAAAAACTTTTCAATTATTCCATCAGGGTGTGGAGCAACTGGAGCAATTAAAAAATTCCAAGAATTAATGGGATTATATATTCCCCCAGCTACAAAAAAAAGATTTAAAATAAATGTTGATAAGAGTTTATTACCTTTAGTAATTGTAGGTCCTTATGAGCATCATTCAAATGAAGTTTCTTTTAGAGAAGCTTTATGTGAAGTTATTAGAATTCCTTTAAATGATGAAGGACTTGTTGACTTACTTTATTTAGAAGAAGTACTAAAAGAGAATAAAGGCCGAGAAATGATCGGTTCTTTTTGTATTGCATCTAATGTTACAGGAATAATAACACCATATAAAAAAATAGCAATATTATTAAGAAGATATCACGCACTAATAGCTTTTGATGCAGCAGCTTCATCTTCATATATGAATGTAGACTGTGAATATTATGATGTAATGTATCTTTCACCTCATAAATTATTAGGAGGACCTGGATCTTGTGGTTTATTAGTAATTAGAAATGAGTTCATAGATACTTCAATTGCACCTACTTTTGCAGGTGGAGGAACAGTTCTTTATGTTAATAAAAAGAATCAAATTTTTGATAATAATTTAGTAGCTAGAGAAACAGCAGGTACTCCTGGAATTTTACAATTAATTAAAGCCTCATTTGCATATCAATTAAGAAATGAAATTGGTTTTAAATTTATTGAAAAAAGAAAACTAGAACTATATACTTATTTCCTAAATGAATTAAAACAAATACCAGATTGCAAAATCTATGGAAACCAAGACTCAAAAAATATTGGAATTGTATCTTTTAATATAGGAGCACTTGATCCTTATATAATTTGTGACTTCATATCAAAAGACTCAGGTGTTCAAACAAGAGCAGGTTGCTCATGTGCTGGACCTTATGGTCATGATTTATTAGGATTAAAAGATCAAATTGATTTAGGTGATAAACCAGGTTGGTTAAGAATTTCTATTCACTTCACTCAAACAAAAGAAGAAATAGATATTTTAATAAACTCAATAAAAGAATCAATTAAAACTTTAGATAAATAAAGGATAAAAGATGAGATTTTTAATCTTTGCATCTGTGTTTTTAGGAATTTTGTCTCTTTTATCTTTATATATTTCTAAAAGATTTATTAATAAATTAGATTTTTCTAAAAAAGTAAAAAAATCACTAAACTATTTTTTAATATTAAATCTTTTGGGAGTAATATCTTATATGCTTGTAAGATATTATCCAAATGTAAATAATGGAATATATTTTTTACTCTCTCTTCCTTTAGGATTAATATTTGTACTTTTTGTAACGAGTATTTTTTATGATATATCTGCATTTACTATCAATAAAATACCTATGAAAATATCGAGACGAAAGTTCTTTAAAAAATCTTTAGATATCACAGCATTAGGAGCAGCTACTGCACTTTCTTCAAAAGCTGTATATAATGCAAAAAACTATGTTTTAGAAAACATTGATATCAAAATCAAAAATTTAAATCAAGAATATAAAATAATTCAAATCTCAGATGTTCACATTGGCGGGTTAATAGATCAAGGTTTTATTAAAACAATGGTTAATAAAATTAATACTTTAGATGCTGATATAGTGGTAATTACAGGTGATTTAGTTGATACAAGTATGAAGTATGCCAAAGATGCTTTAGATGAATTAAGACATTTAAAAAGTAAATATGGTACATATTTTATTGTAGGTAACCACGAATATTTTCATAATATAAATGAAATACTTTTATATATTAAAAACCTAAATATTAGAGTTTTAGAAAATGAAAATGTATATATAGGTCCAAAAGATAAAGGTTTTAATCTAGCTGGTGTATATGATGTTTTTGGATATAGATATGAAGATTATCTACCTGATATTAAGAAAGCTCTTAAAGATATACAAAACTCACCTACTATTCTTTTAGCTCATCAACCTAAGTTCATCGAAGAAGTTCCTACATCTGTTGATTTAGTATTATCAGGACATACTCATGGTGGACAAATAGTTCCATTTAATTTATTAGTTAAACTACAGCAACCTTATCTAAGGGGATTACATCAGCACAATGAAAGTACCAAAATATACATAAACAAAGGAACAGGTTTTTGGGGCCCTCCTATGAGGCTTGGAGCATCAAGTGAAATTACTCAAATTATAATTCATCCATAATAATATCTTCATTTGTTGATAATAATCAATGCAAAATATTCTTTTTTATATGAAAATACATGTAGAAATAGAAAAGAGTATAAATGGACACAAACAAATTTGATTCAGAAGTTATAACAGTTAATAAATTCTTTAATATGTACTGTTCTGGAAACAAACATAAAAATGCAATATTTAGAAATGTAAAATTAGAATATAAAGATAAAATATTTGATTATGAAATCAAATTATGTGATGAGTGTTTTCAGACTATATCTTATTCATATAATAGACTACAAGAGTGTCCTCACGAAATTAAACCAAAATGTAGATCTTGTAAAAATCCATGTTATGAAAAATCTAAATGGAAAGATGTGGCAAAAGTTATGAGATACTCAGGTGTACGATTAGGTCTAACAAAAATAAAATCTAAAATAAAAAGTATTTTTGTATAAAATACTTTATTTTAGAATATTATTTTTAAGGATTTATTAGTTGCTTATAGCAAAAAATGATGTAGCTATTATAGATAATTCTATACTAGCTACTATTATATAATCTTTCATATTTTCTCCTTTTTATAGGAGAAAATAATCTCCTATATATTTTTTCTTTTTATAAACTCCAAGATGCCCTTTGACATTTATTCCCTTTTCTGCTTTTCTTAATTTTTTTGGACATAAAAAAAGGGGAAGAGCTAAAAGCCCTTCCCCTATAAGATTATTTAAATAATCTTACTAAGCGAACTTAGTCTTTTTAGCAGTTCTTTTTCTCATATTAGCATCTAGTTCTCTTTTTCTAACTCTAATAGAGATAGGAGTAACTTCAACTAATTCATCGTCTTCAATCCACTCAAGTGCATTTTCAAGACCCATGTTTTTAGGTGGAACTAATTTAATAGCTTCATCAGCACCAGATGATCTAACATTTGATTGTTGTTTAGCTTTAACTGGGTTAACATCTAAATCATTAGATTTAGCATGTTGTCCAATTACCATTCCGTTATAAACTTTATCTTGAGGTTTAATGAACATAATCCCTCTGTCTTGTAAGTTGAAGATTGAATAACCAACAGCTTCTCCAGCTTCCATAGAAACTAAAGCACCATATTTTCTAGATTCAACAACACCTGAATGAGGTCTGAAATCTAAGAAAGAGTGATTCATTACACCTTCACCTTTAGTATCAGTTAAGAACTCAGTTCTAATACCGATTAATCCTCTAGCTGGAATTTCAAATTCTAATCTAGTATAACCTGAACCCATTGGGATCATATTAGTCATGTTAGCTTTTCTTTTTCCTAATTTCTCAATAATTGTTCCAGTAAATTCGTCAGGAGTATCAATTACTAAATGTTCGAATGGTTCCATTTTAACACCATCGATATCTTTAATAATTACTTCTGGTCTACCAATACAAAATTCGAAACCTTCTCTTCTCATATTTTCAGCAAGGATACAAATTTGTAACTCACCTCTACCATTTACTTTGAATTTACCTTCACCAATTTGGTCATAACTCATAGCAATATTAGTATTCATTTCAGCAGCTAATCTTTCATCAATTTTATTTGATGTAATGAATTTACCTTCTGTTCCAGCTAGTGGAGAATCATTTACTTGGAAAGTAATAGATAATGTAGGTTCTTCAATGTGCATAGGGTCTAAAGGCATTGGGTTAGTAGGATCACATAAAGAATCACCAACGTCAATTGTTTCAAAACCTGCAACAGCAACAATGTCACCAGTTCCAGCTTTATCAATATCGAATCTTTCGATACCTTTAAATCCGATAAGTTTAGTAACTCTACCTTTAACTTTTTCTCCATCAGCTTTAACTAACATAATAGTTTCACCCATAGAAATCGTACCATTAAAGATTCTAGCAATACCGATTTTACCAATAAAGTTATCATAATCAAGTGTAAATACTTGTAATTGAAGACCATTATCATCAGAACCAGTTGGTTTAGGAACTTCTCTTAAAATCATGTCAAATAAAGGAGTTAAATCTTTATTTTCATCTTCTAAATCAAGTTTTGCATAACCATCTCTAGCTGCTGCATAAATAACTGGGAATTCTAATTGTTCTTCAGTAGCACCCATTTGGTCAAATAGGTCGAATACTTCATCAACAACTCTATCAGCATCAGAACCTGGTTTATCAATTTTATTTACAACTAAAATTGGTCTGTGACCTAATGATAAAGCTTTCTTAACAACAAATTTAGTTTGAGGCATAACACCTTCTTGAGCATCTACTAATAAAAGTACACAGTCAACCATTTTAAGAACTCGTTCAACTTCTCCACCAAAGTCAGCATGTCCTGGAGTGTCAATAATGTTAATTCTTACACCATTATAATCAACAGCAGTATTTTTAGAAAGAATTGTAATTCCTCTTTCTTTTTCAATATCATTACTGTCCATTACTCTTTCTTCTACTTCTTGGTGAGCAGTGAAAGAACCTGATTGTTTTAATAATTCATCTACTAATGTAGTTTTACCATGATCAACGTGTGCGATTACAGCTATATTTCTAATATCTCTCATTTTAACTCTTTATGTTAATATTTTTTTGCAGTATACTAAAAACAAGCTTAAATTAAGCATATTTTTACAATTACTATTTAGAAATTTACTTGTTTTTTATCAAAAATTAAAATTATTTGCTATAATTTTGAGCTTAGGAATAAATATGAATTATAATTTAGTATTAGAAGAAATACAAAAAGAAATACAGCCCTTGCTAAAAGTAGGGAAAGTTGCGGACTATATCCCTGCTTTAAAAAATGTTAAAAAAGAACAATTTGTAATGTGTTTACATTTATTAGATGGAACAACATATACAATTGGAAATGTTGAAAATAAATTCTCGATTCAAAGTATTTCTAAAGTTTTTACATTTACGAAAGCTTTAGAAATATATGGAAAAGAGTTATATAAAAATGTAGGCCATGAACCTTCTGGAAATGCATTTAATTCTTTAGTCCAATTAGAACATGAAAATGGAATTCCTAGAAATCCATTTATAAATGCAGGTGCAATTGTTATTACTGATTTATTAAGATCAGCCTATAAGAATAATAGTTTTGATAAAATTTTAGATTTTATTCAAGAAATTGCAGATAATAAGAATATCTCATATGATAAAGAAGTTTATTGTTCTGAACTTGAAAGTGGTTATAGAAACTTTGCACTAATTAACATGATGAAAAGTTTTAATAATATATCTAATAATGTAGATGATGTAATAGAAACATATTTTAAACATTGTTCAATTTCAATGAGCACAAGAGAGTTATCAAGAGCCATGTTGTTTTTAGCAAATCAAGGAACAGATCCACTTACAAAAAAAGTATTTGTATCTTCTTCAAAAGCTAAAAGAATAAATGCTTTAATGTTAACATGTGGTCATTATGATGCTTCAGGAGATTTTGCATTTCATGTTGGATTACCGGGTAAAAGTGGCGTTGGAGGAGGAATAGTTGCTATTATTCCAAATTTAATGTCTATATGTGTTTATTCTCCTGGATTAAATGCACAAGGAAATTCTTTAGTTGGAACAAAAGCTCTAGAACTGTTTACAAGTAAAACTGGTTTATCTATTTTTTAAAAATAGATAAGATAATATATTTAATCAAGGATCAAAATGACTGCCCTAGAAGTTACAGATATTATTGGAATTATTTCATTTGCTTTATCTGGTTTTTTAATAGCTGTACATCATAAACTAGACATTTTAGGAATTATAATAACTGCTTTTTTAACAGCTTTAGGTGGTGGAATAATAAGAGATGTTTTAGCCAATAAATCACCTTTTATATTTACAAATTATTTACCAGTATCTTTAGTTTTAGGAACAGTAATTATTGCAATTATTTTTAAACTTCATAAAATTACAGATTTAGAGAGTAAAACTACTTTTGTAGTAAGTGATACTGTAGGTTTAGTATCATTTTCAATTTCAGGTTCACTTTTAGCAATTGATGTAGGTTTTAATTTTATTGGTATTTTACTTTTAGCAATTATTACAGCAATTGGTGGGGGAACACTAAGAGATATAATGGTAAATAGAGTACCAGCTTTTTTAACTAGTGATTTTTATGCAAGTACAGCTATTGTAATAGCTTGTATGATAAGTTTTTTAGATTATATAGGTATGATTAATTTTTTATCGCTCTTAAGTACGTTCACTTTTGCATTCTTTTTAAGACTTACTGCACACTTCCAGAAGTGGAAATTACCTAAATTATCATAAAGAAAGAAAATATCTTTCTTTTGATTTAATGAGATGAAACTAAATCTAAAATAGTTTCACTTAAAGTTGGATGTGCAAAAATCATTTTTGATAAATCATCTAGGCTTTGATTAGTATTTATAGCTATTAAAAACTGATGAATTAACTCAGTAGCTTCATTTCCAATAATCGCAGCCCCTAAAATTTTACCTGTTTCTTTTTCACTCAATATTTTTACAAAACCAGAATCATCACCTTTTATTTTAGCTTTTCCATTTATTTTAAAGAATATTTTTTTAGCATCAAATTTTATATCTGATTCTTTTAATTCTCTTTCACTTAAACCAATACTAGCAATTTGGGGAGTACAAAATGTAACTGAAGGAAAAATAGTTTTTTCTTTCATAGGCTCTTTGCCTAAAATAATAGCTGCTACTCTTTTTGCTTCATAATAAGCAACATGAGCTAAAGCAGGAGTTTTAATAACATCTCCAATAGCATATACATTTTCATTAGAAATAGATCTATGATTTGAATCTACTTCTACAAATCCTCTATCTTCTTTAATATCCCCAGATGATAAGTCTAAATCTTTTGTATTTGGGTTTCTACCAATTGAAATAAGAACTTTTTCATAAGTTTTTACTTCAGATGTTTTACCAAAGTCCATTGTCACTTCAACCCCATCTTCAAGAACTTTATACTCTCTAACATTTGTTTTTAAATGAATTTTCATACCTTGTTTTTCTAATTCTCTTTTTAGTGTTCGAGCTATGTCATCATCTTCAATAGGAACAAGTCTTGGCGTAAACTCTGCAATTTCAACTTTACAACCAAGGCTTGAGAAAAATGATGCAAACTCACAACCAATTGCTCCTCCACCTATTACTAAAATAGATTTAGGAATTTCTGTTAATGAGAATACTTCTTTTGAAGATAAGATTTTATTATCTTCTAAATTCATTAAAGGATGATCTCTATGTGATGAACCAGAAGCAATGATAATTTTGTCTGCACTTAGCGTTTCTTCATTTGCTCCTGATATTTTAATTGTAGTTTTTCCTATAAATGAAACTGTTCCATATTTAATATCAACTTTTGCTTTTTTAAGTTTGCTATTAATCCCTGAACGTAAATCTGTAATTAAACAGGCAGTATTTTTCTTTAATTTTTCAATATCAAATGAATTAAAAGTAAAATCTAAACCTGTATTTTTAAAATAAGCAGATTTTTTCATAAAAGAAGAAGTTTCTAAAAAGTTTTTAGCAGGAATACATCCTTCATTTAAACAAGTTCCACCAATTCGCTCTTCATTCTTATCAATAATACAAACATTTTTACCCTGCACACCTAAAAGCGAAGCTACTTCATAACCAGCAGGTCCTGCTCCAATTACAATTACATCATACATATACTAATCCTTTTATTTGCTAGTTTTTCTACCCTTATATTCGTGAGCCATATAAGAAGATCTTGCATATGGACTTGAATGAACAAACTCAAAACCTAAGTCCAAAGCTTCTCTTTTATATAAAGCAAAAACTTCTGGGTTTACATATTCTTTAACTTCTTGATATTCTCCTGATGGAGCTAAGTATTGACCAATACTTAAAAAATCACAGCCAACTTCTCTTAAGTCTTTAAATACTTGAATCATTTCTTCTTGAGTTTCACCAAGACCTACCATTAAAGCACTTTTTGTTTTGATTTTATCTCCACCAAGTTCTTTTAATTGTTTTAACACATCAAGTGAACGTTTATAAGTAGAAGCTTTTCTGATTTTATATAAAGAAGGAACTGTTTCAACATTATGTCCAATAACAGTCGCACCTGAATCAATTGCTTTTTGAATTGAAGATGTTTTAGCTCTAAAATCAGGAATTAAAAGTTCAACTTCTGCTCCTGGAACATTTTTTAAAATATCTTGAGTTACTTTATAAAATTGACTTGAACCACCATCAGCTAAATCATCTCTAGCAGGAGATGTAATAACAATATATTTAAGACCTAGTTTTTGAACAGATAATGTAACTTGATCTATTTCATCTTGGTTAACCTCAAAAGGTTTACCCGTCATTACATTACAGTATGTACAGCGTCTAGTACAAATATTTCCAAGAATTAAAAATGTTGCATTTTTATTTGCAAAACACTCAGAAATATTTGGGCATCTAGCTTCTTGACAAATTGTATGAATACCTGATTTATTTAATAATTGATCCATCTCTTTTTGAGCTGAAAAATTTATCTTTTTTCTCAACCATTCCGGTTTTCTCATAAAATTTTTTGCTTTCATTGTCATTTCAAATCCTTAATAAAAAATAAATCAAACTTATTTAAAGTCTCAATTATTTTTTAATATAAAAGAGCTTTCGCTCTTTTATAATTAATGTCTTGATCTAACGTTTAATTCTTTAATTGCTAAAGTATCATCAGGTCTAGAAACACCCCATGTTTTAGGATATAATTTAAATGCTTCTGGATCTTTTCTAGCTAATTTAACAGCTTCAATCATACGATCACAAAAAATATCTAAAGTTTCTTTATTTTCAGTTTCAGTAGGTTCAATCATAATTGCTTCTTTTACAATTAATGGGAAATATACTGTTGGTGCATGCATTCCAAAATCAATTAAGTATTTTGCAATATCCATAGCAGTAACGCCAGATTTCGACAGCGTTTTAGCTGATAATACACATTCATGCATACATAAACCATCAAATGGAACATCAAAATATTCTCTTAGCCTAACTCTTATGTAGTTAGCATTAAGTACAGCTTTTGTAGAGGCATTAAACATTCCATTACCACCTAAAGAAGTCATATAAGTAATAGCTCTTAAAGATATTCCATATTGACCAAAGAATGGAGAAATTTTACCAATTGATTGATCTAATCTATGATCAATTTCATATTTTCCATCTACTTTTTTAATACCTAAATCAGGTAAAAAAGGTTTTAATTTTTCATTTACTCCAACAGGACCAGAACCTGGACCACCACCACCGTGAGGAGTAGCAAAAGTTTTATGAACATTAATATGAATAACATCAAAACCAATATCACCTGGTTTTGCAACACCCATAATTGCATTCATATTTGCACCATCATAATACATCATTGCATCATAAGAGTGAGCTAAATCACAAATATCTTTTATTTTTTTATTATACATTCCCAGAGTATTAGGAACAGTTAACATTACACAAGCAACTTCATCAGACATCTTTGCTTTAAAAGCATCAAAATCCATTGCTCCATTTTCATCAGATTTAATTGTAATAACTTCATATCCAACCATTGCAGCCGTTGCAGGATTAGTTCCGTGAGACGAATCAGGAACAATAATATATTTTCTTTTATTACCTTTACTTCTATGATAAGCATCAATCATCATAACACCTAACATTTCACCATGAGCTCCAGCTTGAGGTGTTGTAGTAAATGCTTTCATTCCTGTAACTTCACATAAAGTTTTCTCTAACATATCAATAGTTTCAAGAGTGCCTTGCATTTGATCAGTCATATTATTTGTTAGTAAGTGAGGATGTAAAGAAGTGAAACCTTCTAAAGCAGCAACTCTTTCAGTAATTTTTGGATTATACTTCATAGTACAAGAACCAAGAGGATAAAAGTTTTTATCAATTGACATATTCTTATTTGATAAGTTTGTATAATGTCTGATAACATCAAACTCTGATAATTCAGGTAGTTTGGCATCATTTTCTCTTAATAAAGATGCATCAAGTGAATATGTAGGCACATCCATAGGAGGAAGTTGCACACCTACTCTATCAGTTTTTGATTTATCAAAAATAGTTTTAGTATAATAAGACTCGTCTTTACTTACAATATCTACATTTTCAACCATACTCATAATACCTCTCCAATAGCTTGAATTAAATCATCTAATTCTTCTTTTGTTCTTTTTTCAGTAGTTGAAATTAAAACTTCATTTTTTCTATTTTCATAAAGGTTTGATAAATTAATACCTGCATAAAAACCTTTTTCTAATAAAGCATTTAAGAACTTATCAGAGTCCATAGATGTTTTAATAATAAATTCATTAAAAGTAGCAGCCGTATTACAAATTTCCAAAGCAGAAATCTTAGATAGGTTTTCTTTTAAATATTCAGATTTGTTAAAACATAAAGTACTCATTTGTTTTAAACCTTTTTTACCAAGTAATGCCATAAACATTGTTGATCTTAAAGCTAATAAGTTTTGATTAGAACAAATATTTGAAGTAGCTCTTTGTCTTCTAATATGCTGTTCTCTTGCTTGCATAGTTAATACAAACATTTCTTTTCCATCTCTATCTTTTGTTTTACCAATAATTCTTCCAGGAAGATTTCTAATATCTTCTTGTTTTGTAGCCATGAAACCAAATGTTGGTCCACCAAAGTTAAGGTAGTTTCCTAAACATTGACCATCACCACAAACAATATCAACATCTAAGCTACCTGGATCTTTAATCATTCCAAGTGCAATTGGGTAAGCAGACATTACTGCTAAAACTTTTGATTCGTGTAATTTAGAAATTAACGATGTAAAGTCTTGAATTGTTCCAAAAAAGTTTGGATTTTGAAATAAATAAGCAGCTATGCTTGAATCGATTTTAGCTTCAACTGCCGCGAAGTCAGTTAAATCTTTATTCATATCAATTACTTCAACTTCAATATCTCTAAATTTTAAATAAGTTTGAACAACTTTGATATAAGTTTTATTAACACCTGCATCAATTAAAATTTTATTTCTCTTAGTTAGTCTTACAGCCATTAAAGCAGATTCTGCTAATGCAGTAGCGCCATCATACATAGATGCATTCGCTACATCCATTCCAGTTAATTCACAGATTAAACTTTGGAATTCATATAAAGACTGTAATGTACCTTGTGAAGCTTCTGCTTGGTATGGTGTATAAGCTGTATAAAATTCAGATCTTCCAGCAAGTGCATCAACACCAGAAGGAACGATATGGTCGTAATAACCACCACCCATAAACATAACTTTATTTACATCATTTTTTAAAGATAACTTTTTAAACTTTGAATAAGTAGAGAATTCATCTAAACCATCTTTTAAATCTAAGTGATCAACTCTTAATTCAGATGGAACTGAAGAAAATAAATCATTTTCATTTTCTAAACCAATTACGTCTAACATATCTTTTATGTCAGATTTTGTGTGAGGAGTATATGGCATCAAGTCTCCTTATAAAGTATTAATGAATTTAGCGTAAGAATCGCCATCCATTAAATTATCTAGTTCGCTTTTATCAGATAATTTAACTTCAAAAATCCAAACATTTTCAGCTTCTTTATTTAAAACTTCAGGATTATCAAGAAGTTCTTCATTTACAGCAGTAACTGTCCCTGAAGCAGGAGCATAAATATCAGAAGCAGCTTTAACTGATTCAATAAAAGCAACAGAAGCACCAGAAGTTATTTCAGAATCAATTTCAGGAAGTTCTAAAAATGTAATATCACCTAATTGTTCAACAGCATACATTGAAATACCAACTCTAGCAATATCACCATCAATTTCTAACCACTCGTGTTCTTCATTAAATATTTTCATTCTATTTCCTTAAATTATTTTTTTGTTATAAATGGAAGAGTTGCAGCATTAGCTTCGATACTTCCTCTTTTATCTCTTAAGTCAAATGATTTAGTTTTATCAAATTTATCTAAATCCATCATTGCAAATCCAATTCCAACATTTAAAATAGGAGAATAAGCAGCTGATGTTACAAAACCAATTAGAACATCATTTTGATAAACTTCAAAATCTTTTCTAGCTGATCTTCTTGAAATAGTTTTAAAAGGAATTAATAATCTTGAAGTTCCTTCTTCTTTTTGTTTTTTAAGTGCACTCATACCAATGTAATCTCTTTTAACATTAATAAACATTGACAAGTTAGCTTCGATTGGAGAGATTTCTTCGCTTAAGTCATTACCATATAATGAATAACCCATTTCTAATCTAAGAGCATCTCTTGCACCTAAACCAGCAGGTTTAACACCATCAGCAGCTAAAGCATCCCATAGTTTGGCAGATGTATTTGCATCAACATATATCTCAAATCCAAGTTCACCTGTATAACCAGTTCTAGATAATAAACAATATTCACCAAATAATGTAGTTTCAACAAAGGAGAAGAAGTTTAAATCATCTAAATTTACGTCAAAGTATTTTTCTAAAGCTTTTTTAGAATTAGGACCTTGTACATCTAATTTAGCAAATTCTTGGGATCTATCTTCAAGTGTACCTAGAGATATTCTTGATGAGAAAGTTTTAAAATCAACTGCAGCTCTTGAAGCATTTACAACTATCATTAATTCATCATCTTTAATTTTATAGATAATTAAATCATCAATTACTCCACCCTCTTCATTTAATAAAAAACCATATTTACATTTTCCAATAGGTAAAGCTATGATATCAATAGTAACAGCAGAGTTAATTCCACTTTTACTTATATCACCTTTAAAAAAGAATTCACCCATATGTGAAGTATCAAAAATTGCTACATCATCTCTACAATAACCATGTTCTGCAATAATACCTTCAAATTGTATTGGCATATCCCAACCACAAAAAGGAACCATTCTAGCATTCAATTTAACCTGTCGCTCATATAGCGGCGTTCTAAGAAGTTCTTCCATTATTATCCTTCGTAAAGCGTTATATAATATTGTAAAGTATAAAAGGGGCAAAAAAGTATCAAAAAAAAGTAATTAAATTATAATATTGAAGAAAGATGGTATAAAAGGAATATAAAAAGTTATATATATTAAAAAAATTGTACGGAAGTCGGAAAAAAGGGCAAAAAAAAAGCTTATATAAAAAACAACTAAGTTGAATTTCATATAAGCTTTGTAAAAATACTTAAAT
>JABSOL010000177.1 GCA_013215985.1 Campylobacteraceae bacterium | reverse complement strand
CAATTTTTTGTTGTGTTTCAAAAAGTATTTTAAATTAAATATAGTTTTTTAGATGTGCTCGAAAATTTTACCTCATTTCAGAAAATCCAAATTTTCACCTAAAAAAGTCGAACATTTTTGACCAACTTAATGACTCTTAGACAGGGGCCCAACACAGACCCACCTATCACAAAAAATTACACTGTATTTCATGATATATATACATGTTTAAAACGTACTAGCAATGTCTAGCATTCAATTGCTTAAAGTTTGTGCCTAAAGAAAAAGTACTTTTGAAAAAAAACAAAAAAAACATTGAAAAA
Organism: Campylobacteraceae bacterium; assembly: GCA_013215985.1. GTDB lineage: Bacteria > Campylobacterota > Campylobacteria > Campylobacterales > Arcobacteraceae > NORP36. Next base: position 4,992 of record JABSOL010000177.1, on the reverse strand, counting down.
AAACCGTTCGTTTTCGTTTTTTTTGTTTTTTTTTTCAAATTGAAAAAAAACAAAAAAATTTTTTTTTAAATTGTTTATTATTGAATATTTTGTTTTCAATGGTGCTTATTTCTCCCTTTAATATATTATATTTTTATGTTATAATTATATTAATATTTGGTTACAGAAAATATTAATTAAAACAGATTTTATAGAATTAATAACAGTAAACAATGAACTTAATAAAACACAAGCAATATTACTAAATATAGATTTTCCTTTAAATGAGAATTTTAAAGAAGATATGTTAAATAAAGAGTTATCTGTTGAACAAAGAAACTTACTTATTTTACTAAAAGGTAAATTTGCTTTAAAAGCACAAGATTTAATAGTAAAAAACTATAAAGAATTAAAAGAATTTTCAAATAAACTAGCTCAAGGTGAAAAAACTTCACAAAGTGAAAACTCTGTAAATACAATTAAAAAAGAAGAAAAAGCACAAATAAATTTAAATCAAATAAAAATATATTGTGATGGTGCTTGTTCAAATAATCCTGGTAAATCAGGTTCTGGATTAGCTGTTTATAATGATAATGATTTACCTATATTATTATATGGTGAGTATGAAGAAAAAGGAACTAATAATACGGCTGAGTTAAAAGCTTTATTAAAAGCTTTATTATTAGCAAAAGAATCAAATGCTCAAAACAAATTTATATATTCAGATTCAAAATATAGTATTGACTGTATCTCAAAATGGGCTTATTCTTGGAAAAGTAAAGGATGGAGTAAAAAAGGTGGCGAGATTAAAAATCTTGAACTAATTAAAGAAGCTCATAATTTATATAATGAAATCCAAAATGAAATTACTTTAGCACATGTAAAAGCTCATGCTGGTATTGAAGGTAATGAATTAGCTGATAGAATGGCTATGATAGGGATAGGTAAAAAGAATAAAGAGTTCGAAGAATATTCGTATAGAAGTATTTCTGATGTTTTATCTTTAGGAAGAGGATAAAAAGAGATTAAATCTCTTTTTATTTGTTTTGTCTAAAAACTTTCCCACTCATCTACATCACTTTTTGAAACAACGTTTCGAGTATTTACTTTTCTAGGCTCAATTTTTTTTGTGTTAATATTTTTACTTAGAGGTTTTGAACTTTTATTATCAAATGATTTAACAGATAAGTTTATTTTATCTTTACCAATAAATTCTTTATTCATAGCCTCTTCTACAATCTCTTTTGCAATTGCATCAGTAGAAATAGCAATATCATGAGTTTTAGCTGCAATTGCTGCATTCTCTTGAGTTTGTTGATCAAGTCTATTAATTGCATCATTAATTTGAGTAATAGCAGTTTCTTGTTCTTTACTTGCAGTTGAAATTTCATCAATTTTATGAGTAGCTTTTGAAATATTTTCTAATAATGAATCATAACCTGTTATCATTTCAGAAGAAATACTTTTACCTTCACCAGCTTTAACAGTTGCCGCTTCAACTAAATCTTTAATTTCTTTAGCAGCTTCTGCTGACCTTGATGCAAGGTTACGAACTTCTTGAGCAACTACTGCAAAACCTTTTCCAGCTTCTCCAGCAGTAGCAGCTTCTACGGCCGCATTAAGAGAAAGAATATTTGTTTGGAATGCAATTTGATCAATAATTGAAATTGCTTCATTAATAAACGTAACTTGTTTTGTAATATCTTCCATAGCTTGAGTTGTATTTTGAGCTAACTCTTGTCCTGATCTAGCAGATATATTTAATTCATTTGCATACGTACTCATTTGTTGTACATTATTTGCATTTGAAATAATAGTACTTGTAACTTCTTCTAAAGCAGCAGCAGTTTCTTCTAATGACATAGCAGCTTTAGTTGATGAAGAATTTAATGTATCAACATTCGCAATTAATTCATTTGAAGAACTATCTAAAGTAATACCAATTTCTAAAGATTTTTTAAGTAAAACAGATATATTTGAACCTAAGTCATTAACACCTAAAGCTAATTTTTCTAAGTGTGCTTTAATTCCAGAAGTTGAAATTTGTTTTGTATAGTTATTATTTGAAAAGTCTTTAAATACATCTAAAATAATATCAATATTTTTTTCTAAATTTGTACTCATATTATTAATAACAGTAGTTAAGTCATTAAGTGCAGGATTAGAAGATACTTCTCTAATTTTTAAAGTAAAGTCACCTTGTTCATATTCCGCAAGTGCGTTAATTGTTTCTTTAATAATAATTCTATCTTGATCTAAATCTTTTTGAATTTTTTTAATATTTGAATTAACACTTTCTGCCATGTCTGCAATTTCATCATTTCCAGATACTTTTAATTCATTAATAGTAGTACTTTCTCTATTTAAATAAGCAAAAAAACTAGATAGTCCATCTTGGAATCTTTTTAATGAAGAAATAATATTTTTTGAAATAAAGTAAATAATTAAAGATATTAAAAATACAACAATTGCTGCAATCATTAAATTATAATAAGCTAAAGATGATGATTTATCAGAAATAATTTTTTCTAAATTATGAATCATTTTAGTAATAACAATTTCAGTTTGATGAACAGTTTTTCTCATTTCACCTTTTAAGCCACTCTTACTATTTAAACCAAGTAAATGTTCTTCTTCAATTAAAGCTAAAAAACTTCTTTTATATGAAAGTAAATAATCTCTTAATATAGGAGTTAATAATCTTTCATTTAATAATAATTTATTAATTTTAAGTTTAAAAGAATTAACATATTTTAAATCTTTTCTTAGCATAAAATCTTTTTCTTGTTTTCTTAAATCATATACAATTGATAATAATTCATAATTATTAGCATTTTTAGCTGCATTTTGTACTTTTGCAACATTTTTTCTTAAATTTCCATATAAATTATCTTCATGATTTAGACCAATCTTTTTTTGAGACTCAACTAACAAATGAAAATATCTTTTATATTTATTTACAATTAAATTAAAATCATTGATTTCATTTTGAGACAAGTTTTCATTTTCTAAAAAATCTTTTATAATATTTTTTTCTATTAATAACTTATCAAAAGTAGAATTAAATTTATTTAGATATTTTAAATTCTTTCTTGCAAGAAAATCTTTTTCGTGTTTTCTTAAGTTCAAAATTTCAATTTCTAGTTTTTCAACAGAAAATTGAATATGATTAAGTTCACTTAACGTATTTTTTGAATGTTGATTAAAAAAAACAACAATTGCAAAACCAATAATAGTAATAAATGTTACAAGTAATAGTTTTGTTTTGATTGAAATATTATTCATTTAGAGCCTTAGTATTGATAGTAATAATAATAATTAAATTGTGTTAATTATTATTTATTTACTTTTGCAAATTATAATGATTTCTTACTTAATTAAATATTAAGAAATGCATATAATCTATAAAACATATAATGTAATATACTTTATTTACTTTTTAATATATTTTGATAAAATAATACTATGAAATTATTAGATAAAAAAAACTTAATATACCTTTTAGATGAATTTAACTTTGAATTCCCTACTTTAGACATGATGGGTGATGATTTAGTGGCTATTGGAGGTGATTTTCACCCTCAAAGACTTATTAATGCATATAAAGCTGGTTTATTCCCTTGGTTTATAGATGAAAACAATCATATTCATTGGTATAGTCCTCAAAAACGTATGGTATTAAAACCAGAAGAATTTAAAGTATCAAAAAGCTTAAAAAAGAGTATAAAGAATAAAAATTATATTATAAAATCAAATGAAAATTTTTTAGAAGTAATAAAAAACTGCTCAAATATTAAAAGAAAACATGAAGATGATACTTGGATATCTGAAGAATTTATACAAGCTTATTATAATTTACATAAGTTAGATTATGCATTTTCTATAGAGTGTTATTTAGATGATAAATTGGTTGGTGGATTATATGGAATCTTAATAAATAATGTTTTTTGTGGAGAAAGTATGTTCTCACTTGAACGTGATGCATCTAAGGTAGCCTTTTATCACTTATGTCAACAAGCAAAAAATAATGGAATTATATTGATTGATTGTCAAGTTCATAATGATCATTTAGAATCATTAGGAGCTAAAGAAATATCTAGAGAAGAGTACTTTTCTATTCTTCAAAACAATATTTAAGTTAAAATCACATTTTTTATAATTCTGATTAAGAAATTTCACAATTATTCTAGAATAAAGTCATTAATATAAAAAAAATATATTAGTTTTAACAAATTTCTGTTATAATATTTACATTGAAAGATGATTTAGAGTTCATCTATAGTTTTAATTATGTAAAAGTACTAAGATCTAAAGAACACTCCATTTTATATTTTCACAGTCTTTGAAATAAGACGCATTTATACAATTCAAGGAATAAAAATGGCAACAGCACAAAACGGAACAGTAAAATGGTTTAATAGTGAAAAAGGTTTCGGTTTTATCGAACCTGAAGATGGTGGAAAAGATGTATTCGTACATTACAGACAAATTAACAGTAATGGTTATGACAGAGTTTCATTAGTAGATGGTCAAAAAGTTACTTTTGAAATCGGTGAAGGTCAAAAAGGACCACAAGCAGAAAACGTTACTGCTTTATAATCACATTAAAAAAGAGAGGAAACTCTCTTTTTATATCTAATAATCTAGATCTCACAAATAGTAATACTTAAATAAAATTCAACTACACAGTTCCTCCATATTACATCGATATTATCCTACAAACAAAAGGATAAATATGAAAAATATAACTATAAAGTTAAAATTAATAATTTTAGCAGTTTTCTTAACCTTATCATTTATTTTGATACTTATTAATCAAAATAAAAATATGCACGAACTTAGTGAAATGAATTTACTTAAGAATAATATTCAAGAGTTAAAAATTTAAAGAATTTCTCTTCGTAAACATGAAAAAGATTTTATGCTTAGAAAAGATCTTAAATATTATATAAAGTTTGAAAAAAACATATCTGATATAAAAAAGATTAATTCATTAATGATTAAAGAACTTAA
>JABSOL010000176.1 GCA_013215985.1 Campylobacteraceae bacterium | reverse complement strand
TCAAGCTCTTCATCGCTGATAATACTGCAGGGTCCCCTTGACGGAAACGTAGGCCGTTGCCAGATTTAAGTTTTTTTACAAAGCTTTATCTTATTCAACTATCATAGTTGTTTAAGGTAAAGCTTTTTTTTTGCTCTTTTTTTAGGGTTTCTCTCATTTCTCCTTAACTTTTATAGCTAATTATTATTATACTAGTACCTTAACTTATTATTCTAATGTGAATTTACATAACGTTTATATCCAAAGTCATTTTATATTGAAATAATGGAAGAAGTATGAATTTAGATAAATTGATCTGTTTATTATAAATATTATAATAATGGAATATATTTTGTGTGATTATTTAAGTTGTAAAAGAAGAAAGAAGTTACTCTTTTTCTTCTTTATCTTGAATTTCTTCTTTTATTGAATTTATTAATTCATCATCTTTGTGTTCTTTATGATCTTTAGAGTTCTTTTTAATACCTTCTAATTCAATATTTAAGGCATTAGATGAAATTGCTACTTCTGTTAATGTAATGATTAACGAGATAGCCATAGATGCTAATGATACAGCAAATACCATTTGACCTTCTATCGAATATTCTAAAAATATTAAGAACATTGAAACTGTACATAAAAGAAGTGCAGATGCTCCAAATAGTTGCATCCATTTTATTAATTCAATTCTTTTTTTTAGATTTTTTATTTGTTTTGTAGCTTTATATACTTTTCCACTTTGCGCATTTTGACTTAGACCACGAATAAGTTGACCTAGGGCTAAAAATCTACTTGTATAGGCTAATAATAGTAATGATATTGCTGGAAATAATAAAGCTGGAGTAGTTACTGCTAATTGCATAATAATCCTTTAGCTATTTATTGTATTTTTTATATTTAAATGAAAATCATTTAAATATAAAAATTATTTAGAAATTATTTTTTTGTTGATTTAGTTGCTTTTGTTGTTTTAGTTTTTTTAGCTTTTTTCTTAACTTTTTTCTTTTTAGCTTCTTTTCTTTTATCAAAAGCTTTTTTATCAGCTATTTTTGCTAATTTCTTTTTACTTGGTTTTTTTGTATCTTTTGGTTTTCTAGGTTTTTTTGTGAAAACTTTTTTTTCATTCTTTTCTTCATTTTGAAAAGGTGTTACTTCTATTTCTTCTGACATTCTAATCCTTTTTGTATATTTGCAATTATATCTCTTTTTTATACTTTTTTGCAAGTTTTTAGACAATATTTATCTAATCTTCATCAATATTAATATCAAATAAAATAGATACACCATATTCGATATCTAAACTTATGTATTTTTTGTATTTTACTTTTTTAAATGTCTTTTTATTGTTCTCAAATCTTATTTTTTTAGATGATAATTCAACAATAACGTCTTCTTGATTTAAAATTCCTCTAACATCAGAATGTTTTAACCAATAACCATATCTTCCTAAAGAATTTTGCCAAATCTTAAATGAACAAGTTGAATCTTTTGTTAGTTCAAACATTTCACCTTCATCTTCAGTTGTCCATTTTGCATTAGAACAAGCATATAGTTCAACTTTTTTACCAGATACTTCTTTTTTTCTAACTTCTAAATTTCCATTATCACAAGAAGGGCATTTTCCTAATATTCTTAGTTTTGACATTTATTTACCTATTATTATTTGCGTTATTATATCAAAAAAATATTATTTCATTAATTTTATAACATTTTGTAATATTATTCTTTTTATTTATCATTAATGCTATAATTTGGCAAAAAAAGGATTTCTTTGATAATCTTAGATTTTGAAACAAACTCAAGTAATGAAAAAGATGTAATTGAGTTAGCGGCTGTAAAACTAATAGTTGAAAATGGTGAATATAAAATAATTGATAAGTTTCATAGATATTATTTATCTAGATGGGATGTTAACCCTTATTCTTATGCTGTTCATAAGTTAAGTCCTGAGAAAATATTAAAACATAGAAATAATGCTACATATTCTTCTTATTATCAAGAAGATGAAGACTTTGTAAACTTTTGTAAAAATACTAAAACTCTAGTTGCTCATAATATTTCATTTGAACTTAGACATTTAAAAGGTTTAGTAGAATTTGAAAACCATTTTTGTACAATGAAAGAAAATAAACATATAGTAAAAGCATTAAATAAGAATGCAAGAATTAAAAATCCTAAATTAGATGAAACTTGTTTATTTTATGGAATTGATTTTGATCCAGATTCTTATCATAGTGCAACTTATGATGTTAGTAAAACATATGAAATTTTAAAAAAGATGAAAATAATAATCTAAGGAAAAATATATGCATAAAATTATAAATATTATTAAAACTAAATTAGACCTAGACGAAAAAATTATAAAAAATATTATTGATTTATTAGAAGATGGTTGTACTATTGCTTTTATTGCTAGATATAGAAAAGATTTAACTGGCAATGCTAGTGATGAAGTTTTAATTAAATTCCAAGAATTATATGAATATTCTCAAAAACTATTAAAACGAAAAGAAGAAATTCTTAATTTATTAAAAGAAAAAGAAGTATTAACTCAAAGTTTAGAAAAACAAATAAATGAAGCAATGAGCAGAAGTCTTTTAGATGATATATATGAACCTTTTAAAGGTGTTAAAAGTACAAGAGCAGACTTTGCTATTAAAAATAATTTAAAACCATTGGCCTCTTATATATCTTCTATGAGATTTTCAAAAGAAGATGTTTTAAAAAAAGCAAAACAATATATAAATGATAATATTAAAGATGTAAATTCAGCTATTGAATCTTCTTTAGATATTATTGCTTTAGACTACTCTCAAGATTTAAAAGTAAAAGATGGTTTACGAAAAAACCTTGAAAATCACTCTCTTCTTAAAACTAAAAAAACAAAAACATTTAATGAAAATGGTTTATATAAAGATCTAAAAGAGTTCTCACTAAAAGCTAAATATATTAAATCTTATAAACTTCTAGCAATTTTACGAGCTGTAAATGAAAAAGAAATATCTTTAAAAATTGAAGTAGATGAAGAATATTTAATAAATGGAATTAAAGAATATAGAATTCCTAGATATTCTAATACTTCAAGTGAATATGTTTTAAAAGCTTATGTTGATGGCTTAAAAAGACTTCTTTTGCCATCACTTAAAAGAGAATTTTTATCAAAACTTAAAAACAAAGCTAGTGATGATGCTATTGAAGTTTTTGCAAAGAATTTAAAAGAACTTTTAATCTCGCCACCTTTAGTTAAACAAGTTATTTTAGGAATGGATCCTGGTTATAGAACAGGTTGTAAATTAGCAGTAATTGATGTTAATGGTAAATACCTTGATTCTAATGTAATTTATTTATTATCACAAACTCAAGAACTTAAATCAAAAGATATTGTATTAGCTTTAATTAAAAAATATAACATTACTTGTTTTGCAATTGGTAATGGAACTGCTTCAAAAGAAACAGCTACATTTGCATCAAGTTTAATAAAAGAGAAGAATTTAGATATTAAATATGCAGTTGTAAGTGAAATTGGAGCTTCTATTTATTCAGCTTCTAAAATTGCTCAAGAAGAATATCCAGATTTAGATGTAACTATTAGAGGAGCTATTTCTATTGCTCAAAGATTAAGAGATCCAATGTCTGCTCTAGTAAAAATTGATCCTAAATCTTTAGGAGTAGGGCAGTATCAACATGATGTTAATCAAAGTGATTTAAATAAAAAACTTCAAGATGTAACTTACTCACTTGTAAATAAAGTAGGAGTTGATCTTAATTCTGCTTCATATAAATTATTATCATTTATATCAGGAATTTCTGAAAAACTTGCTAAAAATATTATTCTTTATAAAAATGAAATTAATACATTTAAGAAAAAAGAAGAATTATTAAAAGTGAAAGGTTTAGGTGCAAAAGCATATGAACAATGTGTTGGATTCTTAAGAATAAAAGATGGACATAGTTTTTTAGATAATAGTGGAATTCATCCTGAGAATTATAAACTTGCAAAAGAACTTAAATCTAATTATGACTTAAATAATATTACAAAAAATGAAAAAGATATTTTAATTAATAAATATTCTTGTGGACTTGAGAGTTTAAATGATATTATTAATGAATTATTAAAACCAGGTTTTGATCCAAGAGAAGAATTAGAACAAATATCTTTTTGTGAAGAAATTAAAAGTTTTGAAGAATTAAAAGTTGATGATATTATTTCAGGAGTTGTGAGAAATATTACAGATTTTGGAGCTTTTGTGGATATTGGTTTAAAAAATGATGCATTATTACATATTTCACAAATTAGTGAAAAAAGAATTTCTTCTATTATGGATGTTTTATCTGTAAATCAACAGTTAAAGAAAATTAGAATACTTGAGCTTGATGCAGAAAAACAAAGAATATCATTAAGTCTAAAAGAAATATAGCTATAATAAATAAAGAAAATATTTTAAGGCTAAAATATGGTAACAAAACTAAGTGTAAATCAAGAACAAGCATATATGATTGGTAATTCTTTAAATATTAATTGGAATGAAGTAGATGTACATCAATTCAGGCGAGGTTTAGAAGTTGAACTTGAGCATGGTCTTGTAGATGAAGAAACTGATGTAACTCATAATGATATGATTCTAACAGGAAAAATAGCACTAGCACATTTAAATGAGCTTCCAGACTACTATTCTAGATTAGAATTAATTGAGAGTGCTCAGTTTTCTGCAAGTGATAGTATTTCTATTAATACAAATCCATCTAAGAGTACTTTAAATAAATCTTTATATACAGGTTTAATTTTTGGAGCGTCATTAATGGTTTTAGGAAAATATATTCAAAATAAAAAAGAAGAATCTTAAGTTAAGACTCTTCTTTTTCTAATAAATCAATTTTTATTATATGCTTATCTAAAGCTTTTTTAATTTCTTCATGTTCACCTTGAGCTAAATAATATAATTCATTTATATATAATACAGGAAGAACAATATCTCTATTTGAAATTTTTTCTAAAAAAGAAATATTATTATCAAAAAGATAAAAATGTTCTATTGTATCTACAAGTAAAAAATCTGCACCTTGATCATATGCATCTAATATAATTTCAGCTGCTAATTTATATGTAAAATTTTTATTCTCATTAAATGTATTTAAAGCTAAATCATTATTTTTTGTAGATAAATTTAACTGTTTTATTTTAAGATTATTTAGCAAAGATAATGTTTTTTCATTCTTTTTATTTGAACAATAATAAAGAGTTTTAAAACCTTTAAAATCAAAAAGAACTTTTTTATCTAAATTAATTTCTGGAAAGTCTATTTCGTTTTTAATATGAATACTTGCTTCACTTAATAT
>JABSOL010000175.1 GCA_013215985.1 Campylobacteraceae bacterium | reverse complement strand
AATTACATGCTTCAATTAAAGCTGAACTAAAAGTTTTAGCACAAGACTTTATTATTTATAATTCTAGTACATATTAAAAGATAAAGTAAATAAAAGATAAGATATAAAATAAATAAAAATATAAAGGTTTTATGATGGAAATCAAAGGCGAAAATTTTGTTAAAAACATTCAAGTAAAACAAGAAAAAGATGAAATACAACAAAGATTAGATGAAATTGAAAGAGAAATGCCTCATATTCAATCAACACCTACTTTTCAAAACCAATTAAATAATATGGAATTAGAAGAAAAAGAATTAGATGATATTATTCTTGAATCTGATGATATTATTGAAAACAAAGATAACAAGAAAAAATATATAGTACTTGGTTTAGTTTTAATTCTATTATTCTTAATTACAGTTATTGTTATAAGACTTTTCACTAATGATAAAAGTACAGATGATTCTTTTGTAAATGATGATGAAATTCAAATGACGCAAGAAGAAATGCTTGATAATGAAAATATTGAAGATAAGTATCAAAAACTATTAAATGAAAAACTTGAAATAATTAAAAACAAAAACAATTCATTAAATGATTCAATGAATATAGAAAAAACTCAAGAAGATGAGATTGAAGTTGAAAAAATAATTGATCCTATTGAAGAGAAAAAAGTTATTGAAATTAAAAAAGAAATAGAAGAAATTAAAAAAGAAAAACCTGTTGAAAAAGTTGTAAAACCAGTTTATAAAACTATAGTTAAAAAACCTATTAAAAAAGTAAAAATTTCTAAAAGTGTATCTGGTGTTTATATTCAAGTTGGTTCTTTCACAAAACAACCTTCTAATAGTTACTTAGCTAATATTTTAGATAATGGATTTAAATATAAACTTTATCAAATAAAAGTGAATGGTAAAACATTTACAAAAGTTTTAGTTGGACCATTTAGAGATAGGAATGATGCGAAAGCGGAACTTAATTCAATCAAAACATTATTAAATGTTCCTTCTGCTTGGATTATAAAAATATAATGAAGATTTTTAATAAAACTCTTTTTTTAGATCAATTCACACCAGTATCAATATATTCTAAAATTAAAAAACTTTATAAAGAAGAGATAACTTTTCTTTATGAAAGTACAGTTAATTCTAGTGATGGAAACTATTCATATATTATTATTGGTGCACGAGAGCGAGTTTGGAATCAAAATTCAGTTACTTATTTTCGTAATGAAGAAAATAAAGTAATTGAAGTAGATTCAAACCCTCTAGATTTTTTAAGAAAATATTATAAAAACTTTGATCAAAGTTTTTATAAAAAGGCTTCTAAAGAGTTAGGAATTGGTTTAATTGATGGTTTTATTGGAAATGTATCTTATGATATTGGAAAAGAGTTTGAACCATCTTTAAAGCCCTTTATGGACAATTTAAAAGATGAATTAAATATTCCTGATTTAGACCTAATTAGACCTAAGATTATTTTAGGTTTTTCACATAAAACTTCAAAACTTGTAATGATTACATCTGTAAAAGAGTGTGAAAAAGATTTAGACTTAATTGAAAAAGAATTATACACAGCTTATAATTTTGAACCATTAGGAAAAGCAGAGATTTTAGATGAAGGTCAATTTACATTTTCAAAAGAGAAATTCTTTGATATGATTACTGAATGTAAAAAAAGAATTGAAGCTGGAGATGTTTTCCAAATTTTAATGTCTAATAGATTTACGCAAAAAGCTAAAGTTGATCATTTAAGTTTTTATAGAGCACTAAGATCAAAAAATCCCTCACCTTATTTATTTTTTCTAGAATATGAAAACTTTTCAATTGCAGGAAGTTCACCAGAAGTTATGATAAAACTTCAGGATGGACATATGTTATTAAGACCAATTGCAGGTACAAGAAAAAGAGGCGAAACGCTAGAAAAAGATCTTGAAATGGAAAAAGAATTAATTTCAGATCCTAAAGAGAGAGCTGAACATATTATGTTAGTTGATTTAGGTAGAAATGATGTAGGACGTGTTGCCAAACCAGGAACTGTAAAAGTTACTGATTTAATGAGAATTGAGAAATACTCACATGTAATGCATATAGTTTCTGATGTAGAAGCAGTAATAGATGATCAGTACGATATGTTTGATCTATTTTGCGCAACATTTACAGCAGGAACTATGACAGGTGCTCCTAAAATTAAAGCGATGCAACTAATTGCGCAACTTGAAGGAGTTAAGCGAAACTTTTATTCTGGATCAATAGCATATTTTGGATTTGATGGAAATATGGATTCAGCAATTACAATTAGAACTACATTTTTAACAAAAGATACAGTTATTTTCCAAGCAGGTGCAGGAATTGTAGCTGATAGTATACACGAACTTGAATACCAAGAAGTTCATAATAAATTAGCTGCAAATATAGCAACTCTTAAAGATTTATCTCTTTAAGACTAGCTAATTCTTCAAAATTAAAATATACATTCACTCTACCCTCCTCTTTTACACTTAAATTATGAAATAACAAATTAAATATTTATTTAAATTGCGATATTATTAGGAAAATTTATTATTAAGGTTTATTATGGAATTAGGCGTAAATATTGATCATATTGCAGTATTAAGAGAAGCTAGGAAAATTAATGACCCTTCACCTTTAGATGCTCTAGGAATTTGTAAATTAAGCGGTGCTAACCAAATTACAATTCATTTAAGAGAAGATAGAAGACATATTCATGATGATGATGCAATTGCGATTATTAAACAATCTACTTTACCAGTTAACTTAGAGTGTTCAATTAATGAAGATATTATTAGTCTTGTATGTAAACTAAAACCAGCAAGGGTAACTTTAGTTCCTGAAAACAGAGAAGAAGTTACAACTGAGGGTGGACTTGATTTAAAAGGTAATTTCACAAAAATTAAAAAAGTTGTTAGAAAACTTCATGAAAATGAAATCGAAGTATCTTTATTTATAGATCCTACAAGTGAAATGATTGAATTATCTGAACAATTATTAGTTGAATGGATTGAAATCCATACAGGATCTTTTGCAAATATTTATGCAATGTTACATGGTAATTTAAAAAACTCTCACCATAGTATTAAAAATCTTGAACTTGGACGAGCAGAGTTAAAAACTAGATTAGAGCAAGCTATTAAAGAAATTAAAAAAGCTGCTAAAAAAGCTCATAAACAAGATTTAAAAGTTGCAGCTGGTCATGGATTAAATTACCAAAATGTACATTTAATAACTGCTATTGATCATATTACTGAACTAAATATTGGACAAAGTATAATTGCTAGATCTGTATTTACAGGTTTAAAAGATGCAATATTAGAAATGAAAGAATTAGTTACAGCTAATGATAAATAATAAAATAAAACTTGCTATTTCTGTAGGTGATTTAAATGGTGTAGGAATTGAAATAATTTTAAGAGAACATAAAAATATTTCAAGATTATGCAAACCAATTTACTGTATTAATAAAAAGATGTTAAAAGAAGCAAGTAAATTATTAGGAATTAACATTCCTAGTAATTTTAAAACATATGAAACAAAAGGTTCTTTTAAAATCAAAGCTTCCAAAGTTTCTAAAAAAGCAGGATTATATTCATATGATTCATTTATAGATGCAATTAATCTTACACGTGAAAACAAAACAAAAGCAGTTATAACTTTACCTATTAATAAAGAATCATGGAGTAAAGCTGGTATACATTATAAAGGCCATACAGAAGTTCTAAGAGATATATTTAAAAAACATGCAATCATGATGTTAGGTTGTGAAAAAATGTTCGTATCTTTATTTACTGAACATATGGCTTTAAAAGATGTAGTAAAAGATATTAAAACAAAAAAGATTTTAAGTTTTTTATTAGATTTTTATTCTTGTGTAAAAGAAGATAATATTGCAGTTTTAGCTTTAAACCCACATGCAAGTGATAATGGTGTTTTAGGAAATGAAGAAAAATATATTATTAAAGCAATTAAAAAAGCTAATAAAATATTAAAAAAAGATGTATTTAAAGGTCCTTTAGTTCCTGATACTGCTTTCTCTCCAAAAACAAGAGAAAATTTTAAATATTATGTTGCGATGTATCATGATCAAGGATTAATACCTTTAAAAGCTTTATATTTTGAAGAAAGTATAAATATTTCTTTAAATTTACCAATTATAAGAACATCAGTTGACCATGGAACTGCTTTTGATATAGCATATAAAAATATTAATATAGATACAAAATCTTATATTAATGCAATAAAACACGCAGTACTTTTAAATAAATGAAAACACTAGAATCGTGTTATGAATTATCTTTTTCAAAAATAAACTTTATTGAGCGTAAAATAAGAATCACAAAAGCTAATACTATTTTAAAAGGACCTCCAAAATCTGGTAAGAGTTTTTTAATTTTTGATTATTTATCAGCTCACGAAGAAGAAGATTATTTATATATTGATTTAAATAACTTTAAAAATAAAAACTTTGATACAAATAATTTAGATAAATTTATAAAAGATAAAAAGATTAAAATTTTAGTTCTAGAGAATTATAATTTTGATTTTGAGTTACCTATTTGTTCTTCTATTATTATTACATCATATAAAAATAATAAAATTGAAGACTTTCATGAGCTAAGACTTATGCCTTTAGATTTTGAAGAGTATTTATTACATGATAATAAACATCAGCAAACAACAGCTTCTTTTAATCAGTTTTTAAAATATGGAAACTTGGCTGAACTTATTCAAATTGATGACTTTATAAAAGAACAAAGATTACAAGATATATTAAAACTCTTTGCATCAAATGAAACACACTTAGAAATTCTAAAATTATTATTCTCAAATATAGATGAGAAAAAATCTATTTTTCAACTTTTTACAGTTATGAAAAAAGATTTTAAAATTTCTAAAGATAAGTTTTATGAAATGTGTAAAGTATTTGAAGATAATTATTTAATATTTTTTCTTCAAAAGTATAAACAAGAAAAAGCTAGTAAAAAACTATATTCTTATAATCATGCTTTTTTACCTGCCATTTCTCATAATAAAAAGTTTAAAAATGAATTCTCTAATATGATATTTTTAGAACTAATAAACAAGTTTAAAAATATCTATTATTTAGACAATATTGATTTTTATATAGAATTTACTAAATACATTCACTGCTTTTTTACTTACGAGATAGTCATTATTTGCTTGAACGTACGTACAGGATATTAAAAGCCGCTCTTTTGGTTGAATTAATAGAATTATAAAAATACTTTAGCCTCTCAGAGACCCCATTAAACATAATAGTGTCAACCTTTCCAAAATAGAAAAAGGATCAAAGTTGAGTAACCAGATTTTTTATCAGGAT
>JABSOL010000174.1 GCA_013215985.1 Campylobacteraceae bacterium | reverse complement strand
TATTGTTTATTTCTGTGTTTTGTTGTAAAGCATTATAAATATAGTCCTAATATGAATAATAATATTAATGAAAATATTGTATTTATCATAATAATATGTATAGACTTAGCACTTTGTAAATAATATGTTTCTAATACTACAATATTAGCAGCAACTGGTAATAAGGGAATGATTATTAAATAATTTATATCTTCTAAAGTCAAGAAATCGTTAAAATACATTACACTCAATAACATAGATAAAATAATAAATCATATAATTAATCTATTTATACTAAATATAATAGCCTCTTTCCAATATTCTTTTTTAAGTGGACTTTTTTCTAACCAAATACCTAATATTCCCATTCCTAAAATAGACATACTTAATTTACTTATATCGTAAAATTGACTATAAGATTCAATTATATTAATAGTACCAAATATAAATTTAATTAAAATAGCAATTAGAAATGATAAAAAAGGCATAGAAGTGAATAATTTCGTAAATGGTGAAATTTCATTTGATTTTGATAATAAATTTAAAGAATAGATACAAATAGTAGAGCCATAAATCATTCCACCTATATAAGCTGCTATCATTATTGCAGTTGCTATTTCTCCAAAAAAGTACATAGAAATAGGTAGTCCTAACCAGCCAATATTATAATATGAAAAACACAATTTTACTATAGCTTTGTTATTATGTTTAGTATATATATAATCTGCAACTTTATACATTATTAAAGAAAACATATAACTTAAAAATACTATATGGAATATATTACCTTGATAACTTAAAATAGTCATTAGTATTACGATAGGTATAAAAATATTTATTAATAAAGAAGATAAATAGTGAGAACTATTTTTCCAAATCTTTCCTAAGATAAAACCTAAAAGTATATATGAAAAAGGGATTAGTATACTCATATTTTACTCCAAAACTTAAGTGATATTTATTTCAAAACATATAATTATCTCGTACAATTTTACCTTGCATATATTGTATGAAATGGAAACGTTCAAGCATTCACAAAAAATATTAGTAAAATTACTTAGATAGAATTAATTGTTATGTTTTTTATTTAATAATGAAGAAACAAATATTTAAACTCATTTACTTCAAGCACGGTTATTCTAATATTTTTTAGCTTATACCTTAGCTAAAAAATAAATAGGATGCTTTAAGATAGCTTTATTTTGAGTAGAGATTAACTCATCTCGTATTATATAACGTTTGACTTCAGTGACGCTCTGCGTTCGCTGCTAGTCGCCACCTTTAAACCTACTTAATCTCTTAAATATTATAAAGTATTTTTAAATTACTTTATATTTTAAGCAACGGTATTTATTTTAGCACTTTTATCTATAACTTTACCAATAGCTTTATTATAAATATCAACATTATAAGTACAATTGTTTTTATGTAAAGCATGTGCAATTACTATTAATTTTCTCATTACTGCTATTTGTGATACTGTTGAATGTTTACCATTATCTTTTAATCTATTATAAAAATCTTTCATTTGTTAATTAAACTTTATTACTACCATATTTGAAATCCTAGCTTTAGTTTTAAGAGATGTTCCTGATTCTTTAATAATAGGATCTAATCCAGTTAAAGAAACAATTTGATTTTTATTTGCATTAGGATAACTAATGAATAGATGCATAAGTACAATACCAGCTATCTTACCGATACCTGGTATTGTTTGAATATTTTTATAAGTAGTAGATAATTTTTTATCTGATTCAATAATCTCTTTTATTGTTTCAAGTGTTTCATTTATTACAGGCATTCTTATTTCATTCTCTCTAGCTATTGTAATAGCACGTGAGAGCATTAAATCATCTATTCTATCACTCTTATTCTCTGGTCTAGTGATTTCTCAAAATTTCTTGATTGTTTAGGATTTATTATAAATGATTTTATGCTTTTTAAAGCATAAAACTTTTTAGTTAGAAAAGAATAAGAACCTGTTGGTTCATAAACAAAAATAAGTTTATTTAGATCTTTTTTATATAACTTTTTCAGCTTTGAATACAAAGATTTTAAAGCTGTAATATTATTATAAATTTTTATATTTAAAGAATTGATTGGAATATAAACAGAAATGCTTGCTTTACTTATTAATTTATTTGAGAGTTCGTTAGGGTAAAAGTTTTTACTTTTACCTGATTTAATAAAACTACGTTATACTTAATTTTACCTCATGATATACAATCTAGCTTTCACTGATTTTCTCGCCACTCAAATTTTTAGTATAAAATCAAACTAGCAGTGAAACTAAGAAATTCTTTTATTTAAAAAAACTAGCCGTTTTAGGCCTTGTCCGATATATTATATTTATTAACTCTCTAATTTATGATAGCTAAATTGCTATGTTCTTATTATATGAGAATTTGTTATATTTTAATCTACGATTTCTTAAATTTCAAGTTTTTTTAAGGTGGCAACTGTCCCCAATGGCGTTAAGTTAAGGAAAAACATTCGATACACTTGGCCTTTACAGCCCACTATTTATTCTAGAAAACACTAACTATTATATATTCAAAATATAAACACTCTCACAAATTAAAAATACAATAAGTACAAACTTTTTTTTTAATACACTAATGAATTTATCTCTTGCAATATTGTAAAAAAAGTAGATATAATTTGATTAATATATAAATAATAACAGTACATAAACTTGTTAAATAACTCCATTAAATCCCTAATTTTAGGGCTTTAAAAGCACTTTTAAGATATAAAAATAAATATTATTAAAAGGTAATTAATGACCAAAAGTACTAAAAAAAAACTCTATTAAAATTGGAGTTTTTTAAAGAAAAGATATTATCAAATAGTTTTAAAAGTGAGAATAGAATGAATAAAAAAGATTTTACCAGAGATAGAAAATTACCTTTTTCAAAAGTACTATTAACAATTGTTAGAAAAAGTGTTAAATCAATACAGAATGTATTAAATGAAACACAAAAGCATTTAAGTAATTTACTTGATGAAGATTTAGAAACAATAAGTAAAAGTGCTTATTCACAAGCAAGAGATAAATTAAATTATAAAGCATTTGAAGAACTAGCAAATGATGCAAGAGATATGTTTTACAGTGATGATGAATATAAAATATATAAAGGCTTTAGACTCTTAGCTATTGATGGAAGCATGGTAACTTTGCCTAATAATGATGATATAAAAAAAGAATTTTGCACAACTAATGTTATTAATCAATATAAAGATAAATCAAAGAAAATAGTACAAGCAAGAGTATCTGTATTATACGATGTATTAAATAATATTGTTATTGATGGAGTCATTACTAGTTCAAAGATTAGTGAAATAGCAATCTCAAGAGATAATCACTTTAAAAAAATAAAAGAAAATGATTTAATTTTAGCAGATAGAGGTTATCCATCTTATGAATTTTTTTCAATAATAACTCAAACATATAATTCAAACTTTTTAATTAGAATGAAAAGAACAGTATATAAAGAAATACAATTTTTATTTGATAAAAACTCTTTAGTAAAAGATACTGTTGTTACTTTAAAACCTACAACAAAAAAACTAAAAGAAGAAATGATACAACAAAAATTACCTTTAGAAATCAAAGTTAGATTTATACAAGTAATCTTAGATGATGGGGAAGTTGAAGTAATAGGTACTTCTGTGCTAGATTCTAATGTACTGCAAACAAAAGATTTTAAAGAACTTTATTTTAAAAGATGGGCAATAGAAACCTATTATGAAATAATAAAAAATAGATTATCTTTAGAAAACTTTTCAGGTTTATCCGCCTTAGCAATCAAACAAGACTTCTTTGCAACTATTTTTATCTCTAACCTTGAGACAATTATTACTCTTTGTACAAATGAAGAATTAGAGGCAAAAAGTAATAATAAATATAAACAAAAAACAAATAAGTCTGTTACCTTTAATACCGTAAAAAATTATTGCTTTGAGTTGTTTTATAGTAACAAAGATATTGAAGTCATATTTGAAGAAATGTCAAAACTGTTTTTAACTTCCACTATTGCTATTAGACCCAATAGACACTTTGATAGACCGACAAGAGAAATAGGTAAAAATGTAAAAGCAATAAAAAGTGCAAACTTCTCAAAAAGGAAGAAAAAAAGTGTTTTTTAGGGAGCTACAAGGCCAAGAATAGAGACTTTATCTCTTAACTTAACGGCATGGCAACTGTCCCCAGATCTTTTATTGACCGCTTAGTTAATTTAGTAAAGTATCCCAGTAATTTTAAAAACAGACGAATGCAACTAATAATTTGATATCGTGTTCCCGGAATTTTGGTAACTATCCCAGGATCATGTCTGAATTTTCTTGCATCTATTTCTTTTTTTTGCCATATTCTTTTAAAATATCAAATATTAATAGCATCATAATTAAAAATAATCCAATATAAATCATATCTGAACTTTCGTTGTCTTTCATATTTTTAAAAGTACCAAACCTGGTGGGAAGTTCAATATCAAAAAATAAATTTAGGAAACCTCCCATAAAAAATAAAAAAGATATAATTATTATTATATTTCTAATCATTTTTTTTCTTTTCTTTTATATAGCTATCATAAAGATTCTTCGCACCATCAAGGACAAAGGCTGTTGCTCCTCCAATGCCATATCCTGGCATACTAGGATTAGAGAAAGCATCTATATCTTCAGGTTTATAGTATTTACTCCCAGGAATTTTATTATAATAATAATTACCAATACCTTCTATATCATTTATTGCTCCTTGATTTCTTTTAACTCCTGCATTAATAGAAGGCTTCACAGTAGAGTTAACAAATATAGAAGTCTGTCTTCCTGCAGTATCATAAGTAGCTATTCCTTTATTTAGAATAGTTTTACCAGAATTAAATACACTTGGAGTAAATTTAATAGCACCATTTCCTATTTTAAGAAATGCTCCTGCTCCAACAATATCTGGGTTTATTGCATCTTGAGTATTTGGTAAATAGCTATGGTTATCTTTTTTAGCTTCTGGTTGTGTCATTAATGGTACTTTAGAGTTATCTATTCCATCCATATATGTTAAACCAAGTGATTCTTTCATTATAAACCCCTGTGTTTGTGTCAATTCATTTTTAGTCATTATTGTATTGGTTTTAGTTTTATTAATTATTTTATTTATCATTATATTATCTTGTGTATCTACTAATGTTCTTGAACCTAATACTAATCTCTGTTTTGCTTCTTTTTCACTAATATTATAAATTTCTGCATATTTTTTAGTATTATTTTTTATAAATAGATGGTCTTCTGGTACTAGTTTTCTATACTCTATTCCATTTTTTTGAGTTTGAACATTATTTGAATAAATTGTACCACTATTAACATAATCATTTGATTTAGAATCATATGTTACATCTGTTAAGTTTCCATTAGCTGCTTCATTTAATCTATTATAAAAGGAATTACCACTTGAGTCATTCATT
>JABSOL010000173.1 GCA_013215985.1 Campylobacteraceae bacterium | reverse complement strand
TATTCTCTACTTAATAAGATTAAAGCAGCCATAGTTATAATTATTCCAAGAATAGCAATGCCTGATGGAAATAAAAGATTTAAGAATATAATCTCAATTAATAAAGTAAATATAACTTCACCTGTTTGAGTAGAGTCTACTAAAACTATTTTTGAAGCAGTATTAGCTTTACTTCTGGCATATAAAAACAATGAAGTTGCAATTAAACCTGAAAATATTGCTACAAGTAAAATAAAGATGTATTGTTTCTGCGTAGGAACTCCTACATCAAAGAATAATGATACAAGAAACCAAAAAGGTAAAGTCCCTAATGATAATAAATAAACTTTTGCGAAAACATTTTTAAATAATTCTTTGTTTGAATTTTTTAAATAGTTTTTATTATGCTGTGCTTCCCAAACAAGTTGGTTTCCTAAAGGATAAGCAAAACTAGCAATAATAATTAGAATAATATTAAAGATTTGTTCTTTTATATTATTTATACTTAATTGAGAGTAGTTAATTAAACATATTCCTAAAAACATTATAAATATTAAAATCCAAGTTTTTTTTGAGATATATTTTCCAAAAAAACTTAATATTATTAAAGAAGAAATAATAGTAAATTGCCAAGTGCTAGCTACTACCCAAGCAGGCGATGAACTTGCAACATAAGTAATTAAAGCATAAAAGACTCCAAATCCAATAGATCCAGCAAAGCTCCAAAAAATACAATGATTAAAAAACTCTTTAAGTAAGTCAAGCAAATACTTATATCCTTTAAATATTATAAATGAAAAACTCAAAATTATAATCATATAGATATAACGCAAAGAGGCAGACCAAAACCAATGTGATCCATCAAGTGCAATATATCTGTTTAATATAAATGTTGAGCTAAAGAATAAAGCTGCTAATAATCCTATAAATATGATTTTTATAATATCTTTATTCATAAAAAACCTTTTTTATTGAATTTTAGCTTGTATTAAAAATATTTAATAGTAAAATATTGATATTATAAAAATAACTAGCACAATATTTTGCTATTGTTAATATAATATATATAGTATAATATATTGAAAGAAAAATATGCTAAATAAAAACTTATCATTTATTAATAATAAATTTGAAAATATAAATCTTAATAAACATTTCCACGAAGAATATTCATTTTCTTTAATATATGATGGAAATCATTTATACCAGAATGAAAAAGAAAAGTTTTCATTGGGATCTGGAATAATTCAAGTTGTTAATCCTTATGAAATTCATTCCACAAAAAACAGCTCTTGGTCTTATTTAAACATTATGCTAAATAAAGATTTAATAAATGATATAAATATTAATTTAAAACAAAATGATAATATAAAAGACATTTTATTTAATTCTCTAATAGAAGACAAAATAGCTGTAAGGTTATTTTATAAATTGTTTATCTTATTAAAAAATAATTCTAAGAATAGTTTAGAAATAGATATATCATTAATAGAGTTTTTTGAATATATTATAAAACATCATTCATCTTCAAAAATAGAATCTTTTGCAGATATTACTTGTAGTAAAAAAGATATTAATATAGCTTTAGAGTATATGAATGATTATTTAAAAAAAGATGATATTACTTTAGATAAAATATCTGCGCAAATTGGAATCTCAAAATATCATTTTATAAAAGAGTTTAAAAAACATATAGGATTAACACCAAACCAATATTTACAAATAAAAAAAACTAATTGGTCAAAAGAACTAATAAAGAATATGCCTTTATCTCATATAGCATATGAATGTGGTTTCTCAGACCAGTCATATATGATTAAAGTATTTAAAAGTTTTTATGGTTTTACTCCAAGTAAACTAAAAAAAATAATTATATAAAAGAAAGAAGTAAAAAATGAAAGATTTTAGACCTGCATATGGACTTGGTAATAAACACTTACAAACATTATATTCTTCTTTTTTTAGAAAAAATATAGATTTAGATTTTGAGATTGAGAAATTTACTTTAAGTGATGGAGATTTTTTAGAAGCTTATTGGTTAAACAAAGCTAAAAAAGACTCGAATACTCCAATTGTAATAATCTTACACGGTTTACAAGGATCTTATACTTCACCTTATATAAATGGAATAATGAATGAATTAAATAAAAACTCATTCTCTTGTGTCCTTATGCACTTTAGATCTTGTTCTGGAAAAATGAATAAAAAACTGAGGTCTTATCATAGTGGTGAAACTGAAGATTTAAGAGAATTTGTAAAAAGTATTAAAAGTAGATTTCCAAAGAATGATTTATATATTATTGCTTATTCTTTAGGTGGAAATGTATTATTAAAGTATTTAGGAGAAGAGGGTGATTCATCTTCTTTTAAAGCAGCTGTTTCTATTTGTGCTCCTTTAGATTTAGAACTTTCTTCTTATTGTATTTCAAAAGGTTTCTCCAGAGTATATGAGTTAAACATTTTAAGAACTTTAAAAAGAGATCTTTTAATTAAATATGAAAACCACGATATTAATAAGATTATTTCTTTAAAAAAAGAAGAAGTAAAACATATTAAAACAATAAGAGAATTTGATGAAGTTTATACTTCTAAGATAAATAATTTTAAAAATGCAAGTAATTATTACTTTTTGTCTTCCTCAAAACAATATCTTAAAGATATTAAAACAAAAACTTTATTAATACATTCACTAGATGATCCTTTTATGATGAAAAAAATGTTACCAGCTAAAGAAGAATTATCTGATTTTGTATCATTAGAAGTTTATAAAAGGGGGAGGTCATTTAGGATTTATAACAGGTTCAATAATAAATCCTATATATTGGATTGATTTAAAGATTTTAGAATACTTTAATGAATCATAAGAGTAGAGATAAATAACTCTACTCTTGTAATAATTATTTGAATCAATTATACTTCCATGCCCTGAATCTTCTATTGTTATTACTTTTAAATTATTTTCTTTAAAAGCTTTAATTAAATTATCAGAGTATTTTTCATTAATTGTTTCATCTTTACTTGCTAAAACAATTAATATAGGTATATTTATATCTTTTGCTAGTTTATCTGTATTATACGGATCTTTCATAATAGAATCAAGAGGATAAAAAGGATATTTATCTTTTGCCATATTTATAATACTATCATAGGGTGTTGTTAATATAAGTTTTGATACTTTTTCATTAGATGCTAAGTATGCTGCAATTCCTGTTCCTAAACTTCTTCCTATTACAGAAATATTTTTATGTCTTTTTATTACTTCTTTATAAATAAATCTGGCATCATAAAATAAGTTCTTTTGAGTAGGTGTTCCTGTACTTCCTCCATAACCTCTATAATTTACTAAATAAACTGTATATTGTGAAAAAGTATTTTTTAAGATATCTATACTTTTGGCCACCGTCTCACTTCTTCCTGGAAAATATAAAATAGCATTTTTTTTGTTTTTATTTAAAACAATAACTTTTATTTTTTCATTTTGAATATTAAATATTTCAGTTTCCGCATTATGTTTTATTTCATCTGTATTAAAATATATATAATCTCTTTGGAAAATATATAAATATATTCCACCAAATAAATATATAAATACTGCAATACCAATTATGTACTTTAATTTTAAAATGATTTATCCTTTATATTTTTTTATTTATTATACTCCTAGATACTTAATTTTTAGTATTCTTTGATTTAATTAAGATGAATTTATATATCATATGCTTAATATACTTTATAAGGTTAAATTTAATGAAATACATAAGTACGAAAGAAGCTACGAACTGGCCTAAAAAAGAAGGAATTTCTCATAAATTAGTTAGATTAGTTTATTCACTTGTTCCAAATGCAAACCCTAGATATAAACATCACTACCATTTAATTAATGAATGGTATATTGAATTTGACGATAATGGTAATGCAAAAAGAGAAATAGGTATTGATAGTAAAGGTAAAGTTATATTAGCAAGCCCTTTTAAACAAAACCCAGGTTTTTGGATTGAGAGTAAAATGAACATAGAAGATGTTAAGAATGAAGAAATTTCATCTGAGAAGTTTACTATTTTATGGAATAAATATTTCTCTTAAGTATTAAAGGATTTTTATGAAAAAAATATTATTATTTATCTCAGATGGTTTTGAAGAAATAGAAGCTGTTAGTATAATTGATATATGTAGAAGAGCAAATATTCTTGTGGATATTTGTTCAATTGATAAAAAAGTAACAAAAGGTTCACATAATATTATTATTGAAGCAGATTTTTTAATTAATGATATAAAAAGTATTGATGTATATGATATGCTAGTTTTACCAGGTGGAATGCCAAATGCAGATAATTTAGCTAAAAATTTAATTCTTCAAAACTTTTTAAAACGTGCAAAAGATAAAAATAAATATATAGCGGCAATTTGTGCAGCACCATATGCATTACATACAGCAGGTGTATTAAATAAAAATTATACTTGTTTCCCATCTTTTGAGAATAGAATAAGAAAAGAAGGTTACATAGATAACCAAAATGTCGTAATTGATAAAAATGTAATTACTTCAAAAGGTCCTTCAACTGCTATTGAGTTTTCTTTGGCTTTAGTTAATATACTTTCTTCAAATGAAATATATAATAAAGTAAAAGAAGATATTTTATATAAATAAATATTTGTATTAATAAAGGAAGATTATGACTTTATCTTTAATTATTTTAATGTGCTCTTTTTCTTTTATTATGTCAATAACACCTGGACCTGTAAATTTAATGATAATTTCATCTGGAATTAATTATGGTTTTAAAAAAACATTTATGTTTGTTTCAGGTGCAACAATAGGTTTTACTCTTTTATTAATATTCGTAGCTTTTGGATTAGATAAGTTTATAAATAAAGATTCTTATTTTATGAATATTATTGAAATTATTGGAACATCTTTTATTATTTATTTAGGTTATAAGATTTTATCAACAAAGTCTACTATAGAAATAAAGAATAAAAACAACAATGTTTTAAAGTTTTATCAAGGTTTTATTCTTCAATGGTTAAACCCAAAAGCATGGATAGCTTCAATATCAGGAATATCAATATTTTCTATATCTACTAATACTATTTACCTCTTTATTCTTATTTATTTTATAATTTGTTATTTATCTTTATCTTTTTGGGCTTTAATAGGTGCCAAAACTACAAAATTCTTAAATACAAACAAAAGATTAAAAATATTTAATGTTTTAATGGGATCATTTTTGATTTTTACTGCAATATTACTTTTTATAGAAAAATACCTTATGATATAATATCTTATTAATATATTTTAATGAAACAAAATACTATCAAAATATAATGATTGTATAATTTATTATATATTTATGAACTATATATCTTGAATTGTATAATTCTTTTATCTTTTTCTACTATTTCCTTGACATCCAAAGCCCATTACCCTATAATTCCCATCCAAATCAAGTGTGACACACACGAAGAAATGGATGATCTTTAACAACTTAAAGTTTGTA
>JABSOL010000172.1 GCA_013215985.1 Campylobacteraceae bacterium | reverse complement strand
TAAATATTAGCTAAATTATAATATCTAATAAATGTAGTTTTACTAAGGTAGAAAAATATTAAGCATATAATAAAAACAAAATATTTGTAAGATTATGTTAAAATTCAATATTAGAAAAAAGGATTTAATTTATGAATAAAGAGTTTATACCACCTACTCTACCACTTGATTTTGATTTTGAAACAACAAAAATATTAAAAAAAACAATTTTAGCAAATAAAGCATTAGCAAAATTAAATGGTATATCAAAGATTATTCCAAATAGTGAGATTTTAATTAATTCATTGGTACTACAAGAAGCAAAAGACAGTAGTGAAATTGAAAATATAATAACAACTCATGATGAATTATATAAAGCAGATATTGATATTGCAGCTGTCTCAAATGAAACAAAAGAAGTACAGAATTATAAAAAAGCATTATTAGAAGGATTTAATCTTGTATCAGATTCAAATCTTTTATTAAAAAGACATATTGTAAAAATTCAAATGGAACTTGAAAATAATACAGCAGGAATAAGAAAACAAAGTGGAACAAATTTAAAGAATGCGCAAACAGGAGAAGTTATTTTTACTCCTCCTCAAAATAATCAAGATATTCATAACTTATTAGATAATCTTGAAAAATATATTAATGAACCAAATGATATTGATCCATTAATAAATATGGCAATTATTCACTTTCAATTTGAAACAATTCATCCTTTTTATGATGGTAATGGAAGAACAGGAAGAATAATAAATATTTTATTTTTATTGTTAAATGACTTATTAGATATACCTATTTTATATTTAAGTAGATATATTATTACACATAAAAATGATTATTATAGATTATTGCAAGAAGTAAGAACAAAAGATTCTTGGGAAGAATGGATTATGTATATGCTTAGTGCAGTAGAAGAAATTTCTATTCAAACAATTACTTTAATTAATAAGATTAAAAACTTAATGTCAGAGAATAAAATTTTATTAAAAGAAAAATTACCTAAGATTTATTCAAAAGATTTACTAGAAGCTTTATTTATGCATCCATATACAAAAATTGACTTTTTAATTAATAGTTTAGGATTACATAGAGATACAGCTTCTAAATATTTAAACGAATTAGAGAAAATTGGTATTTTAGAAAGTACAAAAAAAGGAAGAACAAAATACTTCATACATAAAGAATTATTTGCTTTATTAAAAGAAGGAATTTAATATACCGACATAATTGGATTTCTTCGGTACATTATTTTAATATACCGACATAATTGGATTTCTTCGGTACATTATTTTAATATACCGACATAGTAATATAACAATAAATTAAATAATTTAAAAAAACTTACAATTTTTATTTAATTACTATGAAATTTGAATATGTAAAAAAGTTGATAATATTATAATGTTAAGTTTAAGGAAGAGAACAAGAGTAGCGGGAACTAAGCCCAAAACCTCTAATTACAAAAGTAATTGAGACCTCTTGTTAAAATATAATACTAAAATTAATATTAATTTAGGATAATTATTACGAATAACTTGATTCAGGTACTATTTAAATAAGAAATTATATGATTTTTAGGTGCGAAATTTAAAATATGATTAATAATATAAATTTAGAAAGGATAATTTCAATTATGTCAAAAATAATTAATAGAACAGATATATTATCTTATTTAGAAGAACATTATTCTGAATTTAAAACTAAATATAATGTTGAGCAGATAGGATTATTTGGTTCATATGCAAGAAATGAAGAATCAGAAGATAGTGATATTAATATTTTTGTGAAAATGAAATCTTCTCTTTTTGATTTAATTGCAATAAAAGATCAAATTGAAAATGATTTACACAAAAGAGTTGATATTATCAGAGAGCATAAAAATATTAAACCTATTTTATTAAGAACTATAAAAAAAGATTTAATTAATGTAAAAGAAATTGTTAATGAACCCTAAGAATAAAATATAAAGAAGTAAATGTACTATCAATAATCAAAAGAATATATTAGAACTAAATTAAATGAATGAATAAGTAAAACTGCATAGAAAATCTTTAAATAAAATTATTAGCTAATAATACTATATAAACTTAAATTTAATTTTTAGGGTACTTTTTGGGGGTATATTGAAATATAGACCTCTACAAGCCCTACTACATCGGATGGTTAAATCCCCCACATCTCCATCTTATAAAGTAAAAAAAGTCCAATAAATTAGCTCTTTAAACTTAACTACTATTTATTAATATACATCAAAATTCTCTAAGTACATTATAATAAAGAAGAATTTAATTTAGACATCATTTATGATATCTAAGTAATATAAATACGCTTAATTTATAGAATAAGTTAATAAATTATTATGCTACAATTATTATGAAAAAAATAAAGGACAAACAATGTTAAGAACAAAAATTTTTACTATTTTAGTTTTAGTCCAAGGTGTTTTTGCCCAAAATATCTTAGAAGGTGATCGTTCAGTTCCTATTGAATCAAAAGATGGAATGGTTGTAACAAGTCATTTTTTAGCTTCTCAAGAAGCGTTAAAAGTCTTAAAAAATGGAGGTAATGCCATTGATGCAGCTGTTACGGCTGCTTTTGCTTTAGCAGTTACACAACCAAGATCTGGAAATATAGGTGGTGGTGGTTTTATGCTTGTTTCTAATGATAAAACAAATAAAGTAATTGCTATTGATTATAGAGAAAAAGCTCCAGCAGCTGCTTATAAAGATATGTTTTTAGACAAAGATAAAAATGTAGATAAAAAAATATCTAGGTTTTCACATAAATCAGCAGGAGTTCCAGGGACAGTTGCAGGTTTAGCACTTGCATTAAAAAAATATGGAACCATTTCTTTATCAACAGCTTTGAAACCTGCAATTAAACTTGCACAAGAAGGTTTTATTATCACGCCCCGTTTCTACAAAGGAGTATTATCAAAAGAAAAAAGATTAAAAAAATATAAAGCCAGTAAAGATGTGTTTTTTAAAAAAGATGGTAGTGCTTATCAAGTGGGTGATAGATTTATTCAAAAAGATTTAGCCAAAACATTAAAAAGAATATCAAAATATGGAGCACAAGAATTTTATACTGGAAAGACTGCAAAATATATAGTAGAAGATATGAAAAAACATGGTGGTTTAATTACTATGAATGATTTAAAAAACTATAGTCCAAGTATAAGAAAACCAGTACATGGAACATATAGATCATATGATATTTATTCTATGTCACCTCCTAGTTCAGGTGGAGCTCATGTAGTACAAATCTTAAATATTATGGAGAACTATGATATTTCTTCATTAGGACATAATTCTGCTGATACGATACATATAATGGCAGAATCTATGAGAAGAGCTTATGTAGATAGAGCGGAATACTTAGGTGATAGTGATTTTGTAAAAGTACCTTTAAAGGGATTAACATCAAAAGCCTATGCAAAAGAATTATCAAAAAATATTACAAATCAAAGAACTCCTTCAAAAGATTTAAAAGCAGGAAATGCTCCAGGATATGAAAGCAATGAAACAACACACTTTTCAATTGCAGATAAATTTGGAAATGTAGTATCTAATACATATACTATTAATTTTTCTTATGGTTCTGGAATAATTGTAAATAAAGCAGGTTTTTTATTAAACAATGAAATGGATGATTTTTCAGCAAAACCTGGAGTTGCTAATGCTTATGGTTTAATTGGAGGAGAATCTAATAAGATTGAACCGAATAAAAGAATGTTAAGTTCAATGTCCCCTACTATTGTTAAAAAAGATGGAAAAAACTTTTTAGTAACAGGAAGTCCCGGTGGTTCTAGAATCATTACTACAACGCTTCAAGTTATTTCTAATGTAATTGATCATAATTTAAATATCTTAGCAGCAGTAAGTGCTCCAAGAATGCATCATCAATGGTTTCCAGATGAAATAAGAATTGAAGAGGGCTTTTCAAAAGATACTATTAAATTACTTGAACAAAAAGGTCATAAAGTAGTGCAGAAAAAATCTATGGGTGCAATTCAAAGCATTATGATAAAAGATGGAATATTCTATGGCGCAGCCGATCCAAGAAGAAGTACATCTAGTGCTTTAGGATTTTAAAGAATAAAATAAAGATGAGATTATCTCATCTTTATCTTATATCTAATTAATTTCTACTCCAATATAAAAGTAAATAATGTACAGTCTAGATATTTAATACTTTATTGTGAGGTATAGAACAAATCTACAATTAGAATATTAATTAATAATTCTAATTATATAGTTATATAAAGCTAGTACTTAATTTTTTATCTATATTTAAATGACTGAAACATAAGTATTTTAATTCATATTTGATATAATACATCAACATTACAATAATAAAGGCATAGTATGAAATTATCATTTAAGTTTTCAATTCTTACATTAATTCTATTTTTCTCACTTTCTGTATTTGCATCTGAGAATAATCAAATAGGACTAAAACAATTAGTAGAAAAACCTTTAATTGAAAGATATATTTTAGATCAATTGACAGACTTACGTATTGAAAATATGAAACTTAAAAATGAAGTTGAAAGAAGACTCTCTAAAAATGAAGTTCAACAAACAGACCGTGCGGCTAGATATATGACAGATACAATTGGAAATATTTTTTACTTAATTGCAGCAGCTACGTCTATACTTATTTTTGCTGGTTGGAATTCACTTAGGGATATTAGAAATAAGATGGAGAGGATAGTTGAAGATAGAGTAAACAGTATTACTCAAAAGTATAATGCTAAAATGCAAATCATTCAAGATGAAATGAAAATTCAATCAGAAAAAATACTTGAAAATCAAAATACAATATATAATACTCATTACATTCATTCACTTTGGATGAGATCTAATCTTGAAACTAATCCTCAGTCAAAAATAGATATTTATGATGAGATTATAAATATAACATCTAATGATGCTGAAGTATATGCATATAAAGCAGATGCAGTTCTTGATATGGATGAATATGAATGGGCACTTAATCTTAGTAATAAAGCTATTGAAATTGATCCTGAATATGGATATGCTTATTGGCAAAGATCTTGTGCAAATGCTGTACTAGATAATAAAAATGAAGCAATTGCGGATTTGGAAACAGCTATACAAAAATCTCCAAATCTAAAAGATGAAATAGAAAATGAAGAACTATTCAAAAACTTAAAAGACAGTGAAGAATTCAAAAAACTATTAAACTTATAATAAACCTCTGAAATTCAAAGGATAAGTATTGTTTTAATCTAAATTATAATTATTAATATTGAGTATGACAACAAAATAAAAATATGAGAAAATCATTCTTCTAAAATTTTAAAATAATAAACATAAATGATTATTTATATTTTACATAAGATATTGATTTTTTATGTATTAATCATTTGTATTTTTTCATTTACTTGCAATAAGAGAAAAGTACTTATATATAGAGTCAATCATATAAGTTCATTTTTTGTTCGCTAGTGTTAAACTCAGCCTTTA
>JABSOL010000171.1 GCA_013215985.1 Campylobacteraceae bacterium | reverse complement strand
AAGAATAGATATGGTGGATATTATAAAACAAAAAAAAGATTTATTAACTAAAAACCATATTTAAGATAATTAAATATATCTTTTATTCCAATTTACATAATTGGAATAAAAGTAGGCTATTTCTTTATTACTGTTTTAAAGCTTTTCTCATTACTTCAATTGTTTCTTTATCTATTGTTTTTCCAATAAATAATTCAAGCGCTAATACACCTTGATATAACAACATATCTTCACCATCTTTTACCATTAAATTTTCTTGTTTTGCAAGTTTTAAAAATGGCGTTTCTTTTCCATATATACAGTCAAAAGCATATCTTGAATTTAAAAATAGATTTTCCAATTTTAACATGGCAATTGGGTACTTCTCATCTTTTAATCCAACAGAAGTTGAATTAATGATTAAATCATAAGCTTCTAGTCTAAAGTTATCACTTAAAAAAGTTTTAAAACCATTATTTTTAAAAAACTCTAACTTTTCTTTTGATCTATTAATTACAGTCACATCAATGTTTTTATCTTTTAAAGCAATTGCAATTGCTTTAGCAGTTCCACCAGCACCAATTAATAATACTGTTTTGATATCATCAAAGTCTTCGATAGCTTTCATAAATCCAGGTGCGTCTGTATTATATGCAAGAACTTTTCCATTTTCATTAATGAATGTATTACAGGCTTTAATTTCATTTGCTATACCTTTTACTTCATCTGCTTGAATATAAGCAAATTCTTTAAACGGTAAAGTAATATTTGAAGCTTTAATATTTTCACTAATAAAAACATCTTTTAGTGTATTTCCATCTTCTAATAAATATGTTTCATATGTATTATTTAGGTTTAAATGCTTAAAAGCAGCATTATGCATTTGTGGAGATTTTGAGTGCTCAATTGGATTCCCAAAAATCACGAATTTATTTTTTTGCATTTTTATCCTTTAGGGATTGATTTTAACTAATATATACTAAGAATATATTAAAATTGTAAGTGAAAGAGATTTATTAAGGAAATTAATATGTATACGATTAAATCATATTTTACAAAAAAGGCTGATGGAAACTTAGCTTTTCACGTGAATGATAATATAAATAATGTAAAAAACAATAGAAAAAATTTAGCTTTAAAATATAAGTTTGAAAGTAATAATCTTAGGTCTATGAATCAAACTCATTCTTCGAATATAAAGGTAATATATCATAATTCAGATTTAATAGTGGATGACTGTGATGCAATAATCACAAATAAGACAGATATATGTTTATTAGTAATGGTGGCTGACTGTATTGCTATTTTAATAAAAGATGAAAAAAAGGGTGTAATTGCTGCTGTTCATTCAGGACGAGCCGGAACATTTTTTAATATATCTTCAAAAGTAGTAAATAAAATGATAAAAGAATTTGGCTGTGATATGAAGGATATAAAAGTTGAATTCTCACCCTCAATACAAAAGTGCTGTTATGAAGTAAATAATGAAATGATAGAATTTGTAAGAAATACTTATGGAGAAGAAATTATTTTTAATAATAATATTTCTTTACAAGATATTAATAAAAAACTCTTAGAAGATTTAGGTATTTTAAATATTAAAATTTCAAATGTTTGTACCAAATGTTCAAATAAAGATTATTTTTCATATAGAAAAGATAAAAACTGTGGAAGATTTGCAGGAATTATTTTCTTAAAAGAATAAAATAAGGTAAAGTATTTTTTACTTATGTTTTAATAATGTAGATTAAATGTAATTAATCCTTTAAAAGAAATAAATATACTAAAAAATAACAGATTATTATCTTAATTAAGTTCCATTTTGTTACAATTACTGATAAAAAAACATTAAATATTATTAGAAAATAATAAAGGATTTAACAATGAGTAAAACAGTTACAAAAGAAGAAGCATTAGATTATCATGAGTTTCCAACTCCTGGTAAATTGGCAATTGCTACAACAACAGATTTAAAAACGCAAAGAGATTTATCTTTAGCATATACTCCTGGTGTTGCTTATCCTTGTTTAGAAATTGAAAAAGATCCTGAAGCTGCATATAAATATACAGCTAAAAGAAACTTAGTTGCAGTAATCTCAAATGGTACGGCTGTTTTAGGTTTAGGTGATATTGGCGCAATGGCTTCAAAACCAGTAATGGAAGGTAAGTCAGTTTTATTTAAATCATTTGCTGCTGTTGATTCATTTGATATTGAAGTTGACGAAAAAGATGTAGATGCTTTTTGTAAGGTTGTAAAAGCTATTGCTCCAACATTTGGTGGAATTAACTTAGAAGATATTTCTTCTCCTTCTTGTTTTGAGATTGAAAGAAGACTAATTGAAGAATTAGATATTCCTGTTATGCATGATGATCAACATGGAACTGCAATTATTACAACAGCAGGACTTATAAATGCTTGTGAAATTGTACATAAAAAACTTGAAGATTTAAAAGTTGTTGTTATTGGTGCTGGAGCTGCAGCTATTTCTTGTTCAAGAATGTATAAATCTGTTGGCGTTAAAAATATTATTATGTGTGACTCAAAAGGTGTTATTCATAAAGAAAGAAATGATTTAAATAAATATAAAGTAGAATTTGCAATTGATAAGCCTATGACATTTGATGATGCATTTAGAGATGCTGATGTTGTTTTAGGTTTATCAAAACCAGGTACATTTAAAGAAGAACACATCGCACTTATGGCAGATGAACCAATTGTATTTGCTTTATCAAATCCTACACCTGAGTTATTTCCAGAAGATATCTTAAAGATTAGAGATAAAGCGATTGTTGGAACAGGTAGAAGTGATTTTGATAACCAAATAAATAATGTTCTTGGCTTTCCTTTTATTTTTAGAGGTGCTTTAGATGTACAAGCTAAAAAAATAAATATGCAAATGAAAAAAGCAGCTGCTTATGCAATTGCTGATTTAGCTAAAAAACCTGTTCCTGCTGATATCAAAGAATTATTCGGTGAACACATAGTATTCTCTAAAGAATATATTATTCCTAAAGCTTTTGATAAAAGATTACTTGTAGAAGTATCTTCAGCAGTTGCAAATGCAGCAGTAGAATCGGGAGTTGCTAGAATTAAAAACTTTAATTTAGAAGAATATAGAGAAAAATTATCAAAAATGATCTAATTTAGATTATAAAAGATAAATAATTCCTTATAAAATAGGCTATTAATCAATAAAATGGTATTATTTCAAAATTATTTTGGAGTAATGCCATTTTTTATTTGGTATTACTATTATAGGAAAGAAATGAAAGAATATATACTTCTAATAGATACTAGTGATGCAAAAGGGCTTGTTTATAACGTTTCAAAAGTTTTATTTGCAAATAATCTAAATATAGAACAAAACTCAGAATATGTTGAACCAGATAGTAAAAAGTTTTTTATGAGAACTATTATTTCAGGGGAAATACATAAAGACTTACTTTTAAAAGAACTAAGAGAAATTTTACCTAAAGAATCTCAAATTACACTTCATGAAAGACTTAAAAAAGATATTGTTATTTTAGCTACAAAAGAATCTCATGTTTTAGGAGATTTATTAATTAGATATATTGATGGTGAATTAAATGCTAATATTAAAGCAGTTATTGGAAATCACGAATATTTAAGAGATTTAGTTGAAAAATTTAATATTCCTTTTTATTGTATATCAGCAGAAGATATGGAAAGAGAAACTCACGAAGAATTAGTTATTAAACAAATTAAAGAGTTTAATCCTGATTTAATAGTCTTAGCAAAATATATGAGAATTTTAACTCCCGGATTTGTAAAACATTTTCCCAAGAAAGTTTTAAATATTCATCATAGCTTTTTACCTGCATTTATTGGAGCTAATCCATATAAACAAGCACATCATCGAGGTGTTAAAATTATAGGTGCAACTGCTCATTATGTAACTGATGATCTAGATGAAGGTCCAATTATTTTCCAAGATATTGTACGAGTAGATCATAATTATACTTGGCAAGATATGAGAAGAGCTGGAAGAAATGTAGAAAAAGTTGTTTTATCAAACGCTTTAGAATTATTATTAGAAGAAAAGGTATTTGTTCATGGAAATAAAACGGTTATATTATAATGTTTAATATTGTATTGTTAGAGCCTCGTATGCCAGGTAATGTTGGTACTATTGGAAGAACTGCATTTGCAATGGATTGCGTATTACACCTAATTAAACCTTATGGTTTTGGTGAAATTACTGCTAAAGAAGTAAGACGTGCTGGTTTAGATTACTGGTTTGAACTTGATGTTAGAGAATATGAAAATATTGAAGAGTTTTGGGAAAAAAATCCATTCTCTAATAGACACTTTTTCGCAACTACAAAAACTACTCAAAATTATTTTGAAGCTAAATTCGAAGTAGGGGATTATATTTATTTTGGACGTGAAGATGCAGGTATTCCCCAAGAAGTTTTAGATAAATCAAAAGAAGCTTGTATTACTATTCCTATGGCTAATGAAGCAAGATCTTTAAATTTATCTAACTCTGTATCTATTATTGCTTATGAAGCTTTAAGACAAAACTATAGTAAATTTAATAAATAAACAATTAGTTTTTATTTATAAAGGAAATCCTTGTTTAAAATACTTATTCTAGAAGATGACTATTTATTTGCTCAAAGTCTTGAAGACGTTTTAGAAGATGAAGGTTTTGATATTTCTTTAGCAGCTTGTGCTAAAGAAGTATTAGATTTAAATTATGAAAATAATTATGATTTATATCTTTTAGATATTAATGTTCCTGATATGTCAGGTATTGAACTTTTAAAACTACTAAGAACTTCAAATGATAATACTCCTACAATATTTTTAACTTCATATAAAGATAAAAATACTTTAAAAGAATGTTTTATATCTGGAGCTGATGACTTTTTACAAAAACCTGTTGATTTAGATGAATTGATTTTAAGAATATATTCTGTTTTAAAAAGAAGTGGAAAACAACTTCAAGATATTGTTTTATCAAATGGTTTATCTTTTAATGTAAAAAATAAAAGATTATCTCAAGATAAAAAAGATTTAAATTTACCTATTAAAGTTATTTCATTATTTGAATTATGCTTAGAGAATAGAGATTCTATTATTACAAAAGAGATGATAGTAAATAAATTATGGGTTTGTAGTGAAGAGTACTCAGAAGGCTCGATTAGAGTTTATATAAATAACTTAAAAAAACTACTACCAGAAAATTCTATTACAAATATAAAAGCAATTGGTTATAGAATTGAATTCTAAAAAAAAGAACTTTTTTATTTCCCAAGTTATACTTTTACTTTTTATACTAATTTTAGTTCTAAGTATAAACTATCTTTTATACAGTTTTTTTGGTTTCAAAAAAGAAAATGTTCTGTATATAAGTTTATTCTCAATTTCTACTTCTTTATTCTTTTATTTATACTTATTAAAATCAATTTTAGATCCTTTATTTAAAAGTGATGAAAATTTACAAAAAGCATTAAAAGAAACTCTTCACGAACTTAATATTCCAGTTTCAACTATATTACTAA
>JABSOL010000170.1 GCA_013215985.1 Campylobacteraceae bacterium | reverse complement strand
ATTCCAAAAAACATAACAATAAAAAAAGATATAAAAACTCTAAAAAATGTTTTATATAAATGAAATAATAGATCTTCATTAAAGGTATGAAAATATAAAGAAATAAGCACATTAACAGGAGTTGGTAAAGTTGAGCTATTTAAAAAAAGTGCTAAAATTTGCCATAAAAATATAAAAGTTAATAAAGAAAAAATTCTTATATTAATAACAGGCAATATTTTTAACACTTTATATCCTTACCAAATAATGTTGGGAGTAAATTCCCAAAATGTTCCATCTTGTAAAACTTTTGATTTTCCAGTTAATTTTGAACCACCTTCTTTATATAAAATATCAAAAGTTTTTTTAGCTGCTTGTATTTCTTTTTCCCCAAATTGTTTTGGAATACCTTCTTTGTATCCTTTTACTAAAGCCGCAAATACTTTATTACTTTTAGCTTTCATACTTTTTCTGATGTTATTCCATTGTGTAGGTGAAGAGTTTAAAAGTTTTTTGCTTTCATATGATGATTGTAAAAAGTTATTTATAAGCTTTTTATTTTTCTCAGCAAATTTTGTAGAGAATACCCAACCTAATAAAACAGTATCATTTTTTACACCCATTTCATTTAACATTTGTTTTGCAGAAATTAGTTTTTTAACACCCTGTGCTTCTAATTTCGCATTATAATGCCAAAAGTTAATACTTGCATCAATTGAACCATCTAAAACTTTTTTATATAAAATTGGAGGTGAAGCAAAAGTCTTTTTAACTGCAGAAGAAAAGTCTTTCTTATATTTAAACTTTGTATATGCTCTTGTTATTAACCAAGTTTTACTAACAGGTCCACCTGCGATTCCTAAACTCTTTGATTCTAAATCTTCCAAAGTCTTAGCATTTAGTGAAGCATTCACATAAACACCACCTGTTGCTTTTGAATAAGGGTAAAAAGTATAATCATATCCACTTGCTCTTTGTCTTGAAACCCATATATAGTCACTTACTATTACATCCACAGCTTTTGCTTGTAATGCAATTGATACAGCATTTTTGGAAGCTAGTTTTACAACCTCTAAATCTATTCCATTTTTTTGTGCGATTTTATTAATTTGCATTATTTTCAATTCCCAATTAACAGTTCCATATGATAAAACACCAATTCTTAGTTTTTCCAAAGTTTGAGCATTAATTATTAAAGTACTCAACATTATTATAAATATAAATTTCATAATATCTCCTTGTTTTTATTATTATATTATTATTTTATAGCCTAATTATAGCAATGATATTTTTTTCTAGAAGCTATAATCAAGCTATAAAATTAATATATACTTCTTCATATAAAAATTAAGGATTTAAAATGAAAAGTATAAATAAAATTACAATATCTTTATTAGCCTGTATTACCTTGGCTTTGTCTCACGGAAATGTGACACCACAAGCTGTTGAAACAAAAGGACTTAAAACTATAGACCAAAACTCTATAGTTAACCCGTTTAGAGAGAATAAAAGAGCTATTGAGATTGGAAAATCAGCTTATAATTCAAATTGTGCACGGTGTCACGGTTTAGATGCTATATCAGGCGGAATAGCACCTGATTTAAGGGAATTAACGGCTGATGATGATGAATTGGATGAGTACTTTATTGGAATAGTTAAAGGTGGAGTTGTTAGAAATGGAAATGTTTACATGCCTCCATTTAAAGCAGTATTATCAGCAGAAGCTATATGGTCAATTAGATCTTGGTTAGCTACTAGACCAGCAGATTAATATGAAAAATATACTTTTTTTAGCATTTATAATATTGAGTTTTTTGCATTCTAGATCACTAGATGAGATCCTAGAAAAAAATAATATAATAATTGCAGTTTATGAAAACTTTCCTCCATATTCTTATATAGAAAATGGAATGAAAAAAGGAATAGATATAGATATTGCTAAAAAAATTGCTAAAAAAATGAAAGTAAATATTACTTGGTATTGGACAGGATCTGATGAAAATTTAGAAGATGATTTAAGAAATGTAATATGGAAAGGTCATTTAATTCATAAAACAAAAGCTGATGTAATGTTTAGAATTCCATTTGATTATGATTTTATTAGACAAACAGATAAATCAACAGGTGAGTTATCTAATGAACTTGTTGTTATGAAGTCACCCTACCACGCTGAGAGATGGGTAATTGTAACAAATAAAAAAGTAATAAAAGAATTTAAATCTTTGGCTATTTTTAAATATCATAAAATAGGAGTTGAAATTGATACTCTTCCTGATTCATATCTTTCATCTTCTTTTAGAGGATCTTTAAGTTCAAATGTAAAACATTATAGATCAATATTTACAGCAATTAAAGATTTAAAAGATGGGAAAATAGCAGCAGTTGCAGGTTTAAAATCACAATTACAATATGCTTTAGATTATAACAATAATAAAGATAAATATTTTATGAGTGAAAAAATTCCTTATACAAGATCTATTTGGGACTTAGGATTAGCTGTACGAACTGATTTTAGGGCTTTATCTTATGAATTAGATGGACATATGAGTGATTTATATAAAAGTGGAGAAATCCAAAAAATATTTGAAAAATATAATGTAGTTTATGAAAAACCTTTAGTTTATCAAAACTACTAAAAGGAATTTAAATGTTTAGAAATATCTTCTTTAGAGTTTTATTAGTTTTTGTTTTTTTGGCATCTTATTCACATGCACAAAAAGATCCTTTAAATTCTCCCATGTGGAATGATGTAATTAAAATGTTTTTTAAAAATGAGACTTATATTATTGATTCCAATATAATAATTAAAGTTCCATCTTTTGCTGATAATGCTTTACAAGTTCCTGTTTATGTAGATGCATCTTATTATAAAAATGCACAAAGACTATTACTATTTGCAGACTTAAATGCAATCATTCCTTTAGTTGACATGCAACTTTTAGGGCTACTTCCTATTATATCTTTAAATATGAAAATAGCACAAGGAACACCTCTTAGAGCTGCAATTAAAGATAAAAATGGCTTATGGCATATAAATAGTGTGGAAATTAAAAGTTTTGGAGGAGGATGCGCTGTTGCTAGTGAAGCTAGTTTATTTGAGAATGCTCAAAATTTATTTGGAAAACATAAAATTAAAACTTTTAATATAAATAATAGAAAAAGAATTAAACTTTCAATTTATCATCCTATGGATACAGGTTTATTTGTAGGGAACCCTGAGTTTTTCATAAATAAAATTACAATCAAATCAGACAATAAAATAAAAGCACAAATTATAACTTATGCTTCTGTTAGTGAAAATCCAAGATTAATTTTTGAAGATAAAAAATCTAATTCTATATATGAAATTATATTAGAAGATACAGATGGAAATATATTTAAAACAAGTACAAAGGATAAAAAATGAAAATATTTTTAATCTTAATTTTTACAATTTTCACTTTAAATGCAAAACAATTTTATTTCAAATTAAAAGCTGTGAAAATTGCAAAAGATACTTATATGTTTGAAGGAAAAGAAGAATATTTTTCTATACAAAATGGTGGAGATATTTCTAATACTTATTTTATTATTGCACAAGATTCTATTTTAGTAATAGATTCAGGAACTTCATATTATTATGGACTTCAAATGATTAAAGAAATTAGAAAACTATCACAAAAAAAAATCAAATATCTAATTAATACTCATCATCATCCTGATCATTTTTTAGGTAACCAAGCTTTTAAAGATTCAATTATTTTAGCAAATAAATATACAAAAGAGTATATTGAAAAGAATGGGAACGAGTATATTGTAGCGTTAATAAACATTACACAATATGCATTAAGTGAAACTAAATCAGTAGCTCCTTCTAAAGTTTTAAAAGACTCTTATATAGATTTAAAAAATCATAAACTTAAAATTTTAAATTTAAAAGGTCATACAAAAAAAGATACAGTTATATATGATGAGAATACAAAAACTCTTTTTGTATCTGATTTAGTATTTAATAATAGAGCAGCAGCCACTCCACATGCTAATATTAAAGAATGGATTAAAACATTAAAAAGATTAAGAAAAATACCTTATAAAATATTAGCATCAGGACATGGAAAAATATCTTATACAAAAGATCCTATTAATCAAATGATTTCATATTTGTTTTATTTAGATAAAAAATTAAAATCTTCTGCTTTAAAAGGATTAAGTGTATTTGAGATATTAGCCTTAGAAAAACCCAAAGAGTTTTTGGGAATTTCTATGATTGATGAAGAGTTTGAGAGATCAATTATTAATTTATATCCAAAATATGAAGATAAAATTAAATAAAAACTAAGATAGCCTAAGCTATTTTAGTTTTTCAATAAATTTAAGAATTAATCGCACACCTGCTCCAGTTGCCCCAAAAGAGTTATATCCCCAAGGTGACTCAGAATATGCAGGACCTGCAATATCTAAATGTAACCATTTCTTTTTATTTATTTTTTGAACAAACTTATCTAAAAATAGGCTTGCTGTAATACTTGCCCCTGCTTTTGAAGCAGTTGAGTTTGTAATATCTGCAATTCCACTTTTAATTAATGATGGCAAGTATCTATTATATGGTAAGAATCCAATAAATTCTCCAGATGAATTTGAAGCTTTTTGCATTTTATTTTTTAACTTATCACTATGTCCCATTACACCAATAGTATAATTACCAAGTGCAATAATACAAGCTCCAGTTAAAGTAGCCATATCAAACATATAATCAATGTCTTTAATTTCATCTTGTGCATAACATAAACAATCTGCAAGAACTAATCTTCCTTCTGCATCAGTGTTTCGTACTTCTATACTTGTACCATTTGAAGCTATTAAAACATCATCAGGTTTAAAAGCATCTCCACCAATCATATTTTCAACAGCTCCTACAATTCCGTGAACTTCATAAGGATAATCTAAAGATTTTAAAGCTGACATTATTCCTAAAACTGCTGAACCACCTGCTTTATCACATTTCATTGAAATCATACCTAAAGGTGATTTTAAAGATAATCCACCCGCATCATAAGTTAAACCTTTACCAACAAGTACTATTTTACCTAGAGATTTTTTTGGTTTATATGTTAAATGAATTAGTTGACTCTCATGCCGTGAAGCACGTCCAACTGCTAACATTACATTCATACCTTTTTCTTTTAAATAATCTTCACCATAAATTTTACATTCTAATCCATTTTCTTTTGCAATTTTAGAAGCTTCAGCACTCATCACTTTTGGATAATAATCTTCA
The DNA here is from genome assembly GCA_013215985.1 of Campylobacteraceae bacterium. Taxonomy (GTDB): domain Bacteria; phylum Campylobacterota; class Campylobacteria; order Campylobacterales; family Arcobacteraceae; genus NORP36. Next base: position 318 of record JABSOL010000170.1, on the reverse strand, counting down.
GGTGTAGTATTAACAATATTTTTTGCTAAATTTACAGCTTTACAAATTGAAGTAACTTTATTTAATTCTTCGTCTAAAGTTTCTAAAGGTTTTTTAGAGTTTTTAATATCAATAAAAATAGAAGCTAGTTTATTATCTTTTTTACTTTTGTATTTTGAGAAAGTATAAGAACCTAAAAGGATTCCTTCTACTAAAGTTTTTAATTTTAATTCTTTTCCAAAAGATACAAGAGAAATCTTAATATTTTTAAAATTATAAGTTCTTAAATCTCTAAGAGAAGAAGAAATTAATATTTTAAGGTCTTCACCCTTTAAAATT
>JABSOL010000169.1 GCA_013215985.1 Campylobacteraceae bacterium | reverse complement strand
CTTTATTTATGTATTGAAGACAAATAGTATTCTTTTATTATTCATTTATGTAAATATCATTATTTTTATGATTGCTATTCTAAATAAAAACTCACTTTGTTCTAATGTACAAATGTTATAGTATTAATAGGTAAGAGAGAAATGTAATTTATTAAAAATGGAAACTCTCCCAATTTTTTCTGTTACCCTCAATATGGTATACAACGTGATAGATTGAAGTTATTCACCGCTTTGAAGATTTTGCGGTGAATAATTTATTTAATACAAGTTTTTATAATAAATTGCCTATGACAATTTATTTATAAGTATATTCTATTTTCTAAAAAGCGTATTTAAGAGAAAAATTGTATGTTCTTCCTCTTGTTAGACGATAATTTGTAGGGTAAGGATTGATTTTTGCTTGTTTATCAAAAATATTTGCTACATTAAAAGCAAAATTCATATTTTTGTATGTTGTTCCTATTCTTGCATCTGCTAGTGTATACGAATCAATTTTTGTAACCTTTACAGGACTTCCGTGTTCTAAATCGAACACATCATTTTGAATACTTCTATTTCCACCTATATATTTAACTCCTGCTCCAATATTAAGATTTCCTATAGTTGTTTTTTTGAAAGTATAATCACTCCAAATAGCAAAATTTGAATCTGCTACACCATTAAGTTTTTTACCCTCTCTTATAGGATTTTTAGTATCTTTTGCTTCTGAAGACATCTTAGTATATGATATAATTATATTTAAGTTTTCTATAGGCTCGATAGTCAAATCTAGCTCAAAAGCTTTTATAAGAGAATTTTTATCTTGTATAGAATCGCCAGGACTACTAGGGTCTGCTGATACAATATTAGTTTCTTCTATCTGATAAATAGATGATGTAAGTAGTCCATTTAGACTTTCTATTTTGTATTTTACCCCTAGCTCTATTTGTTTTCCTACTGATGGGATGAAACTATTTCCATCTTTATCATTTCCTATATTTGGGACAAAAGATGTAGAATATGAAATATAAGGAGTGATACCACTATTCATAATATAAGCAAGTCCTAATCTTCCAGAAACTTTGTGGTCACTTTGTGAAGATGAAGTATTTTGTATTTTCTTTTTGTCTTCTTGTTTGACAGTATCATATCTAAGTGCTGTAGATACGATAAAATTATTATTTATTTTTGCTTGATTTTGTGCATATAGTCCGATTTGTTTTACTTTTGTTTCTTTATCTGTTTTTACTTCAGTAAAACTACCTATATCTTTTTTATAGTCTGGATTTAACAAATCAAACTGAAAAGCATGTTCATTGTGTCTTTTATCTGTACTTTTTTGACTTTTGATATCAAGTCCTAACATAGAAGTATTTTGTATGTTTTGAGTGTCCCATTTGTACTGGATATTAGTATCCATAGCAAAACTTTTCAAGTCAAATTTATCTTTATATTGAATCAATGGTACTTTCGTATAATCAAATGAACTGATTAGTGAAAACATTTGACTTGCATCGAAAGCAGTATTTATATCTCTACCATCAAGTTTTGAAAATCTTAATTTAGAGTTTATCTCTAAAGAATCATTTATTTTATGATTTAAAAGTGTCGCAAAACTAATCATTTCTTTATCTAAATTATTATCTTTCTGTCCTAAAACTAAAGTTGAAGGTATATTTGCTTGATTTAGAGTATCTGTTGCATTTTGAATCATACCTGCAATAGCTGGATTTCCCATCATTTGTGCAAAGAAATCTTTATGTTTTGCGATATCATTATGAAAAGTCAATATTGTATCTTCTGATTTAGCGATTGCGCCACCTGGTATATGTTCTTTTGAGTATGAAGCCAAAAAGTCTAAGGTAGTATCATCTCCTAGATAGTATTTTAAAGCAGAATTAAAAAAGTAAGATTTACCTTTTTTATAACCATCTGCTATTTTTTCTTTTGTATTGTATTTTGCTGTGAGTCTTAAAAATACATCTTCTGATATGCTATTGTTTATATCAAAAGCTAAAGTATTATTTTGTTTTGTTCCTGAAGATATAAGTATCTCTTTTGAATTTGTACTATTTGCTCTTTTACTTTGGAGATTTAACAATCCTCCAGGAGAAGAAGCACCATATAGTACAGAAGAAGGACCTTTTAGTATCTCTACTTTTTCCACAGCATACATATCTGTGCTAGGAATAGCTATATTAGTATTTGCAAGTTTTAGTCCATCTAAAAAAGTAGAGTTATATAAAAGATTTCCTCCTCGAAGGCTTGATAGATTTATACCAGGCCAACCATTTTCTCCACTATTCATAGCAATGGCAGATGTATATGCCAATGCCTGCTGAATTGTTTGTGCGTTTCTTATTTCCATTAAATCTTTTGTGATAACTGAAATACTTTGAGGTATTTCTGTAATATCCATATCCATTTTTGAACCAGTCGAACTGTTTGTAGTAAGATAACCTTTTGTATCTCCATAGGCATTTTTGAAATTATTTTCAATTATTTCTACTTCCCCTAAGTTTGAAGAAGACTTTGATGAAAGTTCTTTTTTTCTAATAATAATTGTTTTATCTTTTATGATTGCTTCTAAATTTGTATTTTTTAATACTTCTTTTAGAGCATTTTTAAGACCTGAGATATTCTTAATAGAAGGTGCTTTTTTACCTTTTAAGATTCTGGTATCTGCCATGAAATTCATGTTTGAGATTTTTGAAATCTTTTTAATAGCATTTTCTAAAGAACTATTCTCTATTGTATATACTTCACTTGCTAATAATGATGAGCATAATAGCAGTGAAAGTGACGAAACAATTATTGTTTTTTTCGATAAATTCATTTTTTTCCTTAGTAATAATTATGAGAATTATTCTTAATAAATTTGTTCTCTATTAAAGAAGTCGTGAAAAGATAGAATTACTGACACAATTTATGAATTATTTTTTAAAATAATTAAATTTGTCTTGTTTTTATCTATTTTTATAGGATAAATTAAAGGAAGATAATCTAAAAACTTATTAAACTCATATACATTAAACTCGCCAGTTATAGGGTAGGTGTCTTTATTATCTAAGTCTAGTTCTACATTTATATTTAGATATTTAGAAAACTTTTTAATTACTTGACTTAAAGGTATTTGTAGAAAAATAAGTTTTTCATTTCTCCATGAAGCTACGAGATTAAGAGAATCTTTATCTAGTTTATTTATTGTGCCATTATTAGAAATATCTAAGATATCACCTTTTAATAGTTGGGCTAGGATTCTTGATTTATCATTAGCACCTAGTCTTATATTTACTATTCCTTCTAATACCGAAATAATTGTTTTATCTTTTTCTTTTGATACTTCAAATTTTGTTCCTACAACTTGTACTAAAATATTATTACTTCTTACATAAAAAGATTTGTTTTTATTTGAACTTACTTCAAATACAGCTCTTCCTTCTTTTAAAAGTACTTCTCTTTTATTGTGGCTGTATATTATTTCTATTTTTGATTTTGCATCAAGAGTGATTTTTGAATTATCAGGTAAAAGTATGTTTTGAATGATTTTATTTTGAGAATAAATAGTATTTTTATAAGTCTCTTCTTCACTAAAAAGATAAAAAGAAAATACAAGTAAAAAACAGGCTGCAAGAGGTAATAGTATTTTAGCAGCCTTAGCTAAAATATTGTTTCTTTTTATTTGTGATTTTACTCTTAATGCTGTTTTTTGTTTATAGTATTTTGGTAAAGCTTTAATAGATTCTCTAAAACTTTTTTCTTCTTCATATATTTTTTTATGTAAATTAGAAGTATTTATCCATGTGGTAAATTCTTGTTTTGAATGAAGCTCAAATCCTTCTTGTTCAATACTTAACCATTGTCTTGCTTCTTCTAAAATAGCATCCTTATTCACTGTCTTCACCTTCTTTGATTCTCATATTTTCTTTTATTTGATTACTAGCTCTTGAGATATGTTTTTCTACTGAGTTTAAAGATAGATTCATCAGAGTAGCAACTTCTTTTCTTGAATAACCTTCAATTATATGTAAAACAAAAGCTTGTTTTCTTTTTTTTGCTAGTTTATCTATTTCTATCATTAAATGTAATTGCTGGTCGTCTTGAATGATTTTATCTTGGGTTTGATTATCTTCTTCAAAGTATTCTCTATCATTAAAACATACTTCAGTAACTTTAGTTCTTTTTCTAAATTGATCTATTATTATATTTTTAGCTACTCTGTATAAAAAAGCTCTTTCGTTTTCTATCTTTTTGTTACTTGTATTTTTTATTACTCTTACAAATGCTTCTTGGGTAATATCTTCAGCCACATTTTTATCTAAGACTGTTTTTTTGACATATAAAAAGATTTCTTTATAATAATTGATCATTTAACTTAATACACTCCATAATTAATAATAAGAATTATAATTGATATGTGTATAATATTAGCTTAATTAATAAATGATTTTATTAAAAAGAATAAAATTATTCTCCTATATTAAGAAGTCGTAAAAAGTATAAAATACTGACAATGTTTTATAAAGAATTGTAAAATTCTTTTATTATTGAAAGTTAAATCATTTTTCTTTTTATCTGAAATACAAAGCAAAAAAGCTAAGTGAAACTTAGGTTTTATTGTAGTTCTTTTAGGATCGCTATCATTTGTTTTTATGATAATATGTTTCATATTTATTTTTCTAAAAATCCATATTATAAGAAAAAACTATCATTCAAGGTCTTCATAAACTAGCCTTACTAAACCAATAAATTTTATTTGTAATATTATTTGCTCTTAGACAAAAAGTGATAGGTGTATTATGAATGCTCGTAGAGCCAGAGACCATTTAATTTAAGAGAATTTAAATAAGTTAGTTAGCATTCTTAATCTTTTTTGTAAATATAAGAATAATTATCAAAATACATATTTTTTTAGTATAATAGCATATGAAAAGAGAAGAATTTAAAAATATTAAAATATTATATGTAGAAGATGAAGATTTAATTAGAGAAAATGCTATTTCTTATTTGAAAAGATTATTTGATCATGTATATGAAGCTAAAGATGGTTTTGAAGCATTAGAAGTAATAAAAAAAGAAAATCCTCATATTATTATTACTGATATAAAAATGCCTAGAATGACTGGTATTGAACTTGTAAAAAAGATTAGAGAAAATAATTCTGAAGTTCAAATAATAATGCTTACAGCTTTTACTGATCCTGAGTATTTAATTCCTGCTGTTGAATTAGGTTTAGTAAAATACTTAATAAAACCTATTATGCATAATAAAATATTCCCAGTTTTACAACAATGTGTAAAAAACATTAAAAATAAAACTTTAAATATAATTTCTATTTCATCTTTATGTAGTTTTGATATATTTACAAAAACTCTTATACATGAAAATAAAGTAATCAAACTTTCAAAAAATGAATTATTGTTATTAAATTTGTTATGTGTAAATGTAAATAGAATATCAACATATAAAGAAATTGAAAATAATATTTGGTATGATTCTTTTATGAGTGAAGATGCAATACGTTCTCTCATTAGAAATTTAAGAAAAAAACTACCTAAAGAATGCTTGGAAAATA
>JABSOL010000168.1 GCA_013215985.1 Campylobacteraceae bacterium | reverse complement strand
GATTTTTATCAACTTTATCAAATCTCGTTGAAAGTTCTAATTCCATTAAAACACCTGATAATTCACTTAATGGTTGTCTCCATTGATGAGCAATCATATTAATCATAGAGCCCAAACTTGCAAGTCTTGATTGTTGAAACATTGCTTTATCTTTTTCTTTTGCATCTTTTAATGCGCGTGAAACTTTTGATAATAATGTTTTATTTAGATTTACTAAACTTTCTTCTTTTGATTCAACTTTTTTAACATAATCTTTTACAATATCTGCAATTATTGAACTCATCATAAGAGTGAAAATACTAAGAAAAAACAGTACACATAAAGTTAGAACCATTACAAAGTCAATAAATTCTTTTTCAGAAATAGTATGTTGTGTTTTTTTATTTTTAATAATTAATTGAATTTGTTTTTGGCTTAAAGTTATAGTTTGTTTTATGGTTAAAATCTCTTTTTTAAAAGATTTATTTTGAAGTTTTTGGTAATAAGAGACAGTAAAAAAAGATGAGAATAGTATACAAGCAAAAGGTATTAGTATAATAAAGAATGGAACACCTTGTTTATTGAACATAAAAAAACCTTTTTTTCGTATTATACAAAAAAAAGGTTTTTTATGAGCTTTTCTAGAAAGAAAAACTCATATTTTATTTACTTGCTTTTTTATCATTGATATTATCAACAATTTCTTTCCAAGTAGTTTCATCAATATTAAATTCTTTATAATCGTTATATCTTAACACAGGATTTTTACCTTCTGCTAATTGTCTATCATAACCTTTAATTAATTTTAATACTGGTTTATAAAGAATTGCAATAACTGTCATATTGATAACAGCTAATAATCCCATAGTTAAATCAGCGAATGCAAATACAGAACCTAAGTTTTGGAATGCTCCCCATAAAATTAATGCAATACATAAAATTTTAAATGCTGTAAAGTATTTAGTATTACCTTTTGTAAAAAAGTTTAATGCATTTTCAGCTAAATAATAATTATATAAAACAGAAGAAAAACCAAATAAGAATAATGCTAATGTTACAAAATATCCACCTAATGGACCAACATGTTCAATTAAAGCATTTTGAGTTAATAAAACACCTTGAATTCCTGATGTACCCGGTTCATAAACACCAGATAAAAGAATAATAAATGCAGTACAAGAACATAAAATAATTGTATCAATAAATACTGAGAATGATTGAACAATACCTTGTTGAACTGGATGAGCTACATATGCAACAGCTGCAACGTTAGGCGCAGAACCTAAACCAGCTTCATTCGAGAACATACCTCTTTTAGCACCTTGTAAAATAACAGCACCAATTCCACCACCAATTGCAGATGAAGGATTAAACGCTTCGCTTACAATCATAGAAATTAAAGCAGGAATTTCTTGAATATTTAAAACAATTACAACTAAAGCAATTAATAAATAAGATCCAGCCATAACAGGAACAATTACTTCAGAAATTTTAGCAATTCTTTTTACTCCACCAAAAATAGCTAAAGCAAATACTACAGCTAAAGTAGACCCAGTAATCCAAGTAGGAATACCAAATGATGCTTCAAATGAAGTTGAAATAATAAATGATTGAGTTGCATTAAATGCAAATCCAAAAGTTACCATTAATAGAAAAGAAATAACAATTCCTAACCATCTCTGACCAAGTGCTTTAGTAACGTAATAAGCTGGACCACCTCTATAAAGACCGGCTTCTTTACCATCTTTTTCTTTATATAATTGTGCTAAAGAACACTCAAAAAATGATGTAGCCATACCAATTAGACCAATCATCCACATCCAGAAAACAGCTCCAGGACCACCTAAAGTAATAGCAACTGCAACACCTGCAATATTACCACCACCAACTCGACCTGCAACACTTAACATAAGCGCTTGGAAAGACGAGATATGTCCTTCTTTGTCATGTGCTGTTTCTTTTAAAATATGAAACATTTTGAAAAAGTATCTAAATTGTACAAATCTAGAACTTACTGTAAAAAATATACCTAAAATTGGTAACATATAAATTAATATGTTTCCCCAGATTAAGTCATTTAAGAATGAATTTATTTCTGCTAACATTAAAATCTCCTTTTGATTGATTAAGTGTATCATCAAGAAGAGGGTTAAAAGTGTATTTTAAGTATAAGAATAGAAAAAATAACAGAAAAAATATAAAGATTTATATTTTTTCTAGGTTATGAGGTATAGGTTTTTTATTATAATCTAAAGAAACAATTACTATTTCATCTACTTGTAAAATAACTTTATTAGTAGTTTTATTTCTAATTACTGATCTAACTGTAATTGAAGTACGTCCAACTCTAACTAGTTCAGTACCCGTTATTACAATATCCCCAATATTAGCAACTGACTTAAAAACGACTTCAGACATTTTAACTAAAGCAATTTTATTTGTATTTAATAAATCTGAGGCAAAAATAATAGCATCTTCATCTAACCAAGCTAAAGCCATTCCTCCAAATAAAATTCCTGCAGCATTAAGATGCGGGTACATTACCATTCTTCTAGATAAATATTCCAAAGTAAACCTTTATTTTAGTTTTTATTAAAAAATAATTCACAGTTTTTATTTAACTTTTTAAATATTTCTAGTTCTTTAAGTTCTAAACCAGAAAAATTCAAAGATGATTTTACAATTTCTTTTATATATTCAAAAGTATTTTCATCATTTAAATATGTATTCAAATCAATCCATTCACACTGTATTATTTCATTTGTATCGTTAATTTGTATTTTACTAGATTTTGCATTAGCTTTACATAATATGTACATATTACTCTTATCAAATTGATGAGGATAAAAATGACCTATGTTCATAATTGATTCAAATTCAACATCAATTCCAGTTTCTTCTTTTACTTCTCTTACAACTGCACTTTGAATTAACTCAGCATCATCAATATGACCACCTGGTAATTTAAAGCCAATATTTGAATAGCGCTCTTTAATTAGAAGTATTTCATTTTTATCATTTACTACAATAACTCCCACACCTAAGGTATGATTTGAAGCAGTTGGAATTATAGAATCTTTTATTAATCTTTTAACTAATAAAATTGAATTCTCATGACAAGTATGATATTTAAAATCATTTGATGTTAAATATTCAATATGTTTTGAGTCTTCAATATCTAAGTGAATCCATAAAAGATTTCTTTTATCTTTATTTAAATCACAAATCAAATTATTTATATTTTCTTCGAACTTATCTTTTTCTTTGTTATTATTGAAATTATTAATAGTTATTCCATTATAAATATCTAAAAATAATTCAAACGAATTAGACTCATAAATTTCAGACATCTTATATATCCTTTAAATCTTTTAATGACTCATATAAATACAAGTCCATTTTTAACTCTTTTATCTTTTTAAGTTTTAAACCTTCTTCTATCCATGAAGATACAATAGGACTTATTGAAACAGGCTCAAGTAATTCTTCTTTTTTCTCTTTAGAAACTTTACCATGTTGTACTAATAGTTTTAAATGTGTTAACACAGATGAAATATTTAGATCTCTTATTTGTGCAACTTCTTCTAAAGACTTATCTTCTTCTAAAACTTCCAGCGTATCTAAGTATGTTTTTGTAAGTTTTTTCAAATCAACTCTTGTATCAAGTTTTTCTTCAAATTCATCTTTTATATTTGTACAAAGTTCTAAAAATATTTCACCATATTTTTCATATTTAACTTCACCAATACCATTTATTTCTAACATTTCTTCTTTTGATTTTGGAAGTTTTAGAGATAATTCTTTTAAAGTTTTATCTCCAAATATAACATAAGCAGGAACTTCATTTTCATTTGATATCTTTTTTCTTAAAGCTCTGAATTTTTCAAATAATTCTTCATCAAACGATAAAACTGTATCTTCTACTTCAACTTTGTTAACAAGTCCTAATTTATCAGAATCAATAAATACTTCTGTTTTTTTCTTTAGTATATCAAAAGCTAAAGATGATAATTTTAAAACTCTGAATTCACCTAAAGTAATAGCTTCTATATCTATTAGTTTATCCGCTATAGCCACCCATTCATTTTTACTTTTATCTTGTCCAATTCCATAAACAGTAAGTTTATCATGATTCATCTCTAAAAGTTTTTGATTCTTTGAAGCTCTTAAAATATCAATAATATGATTAAGCCCAAATCTTTCATCGCTTCTATAAATAGCTGATAATAGTTTTTGCGACTCAAGAGTTCTATTAACTTGTTCTACTGGCTCTTTTGTACAAGAATCACAAGATGTATCACAAGTATTTATTTCATCATCAAAATATGAAGCAATAATTTTATGTCTACAATTATTTGAAATACAATATCTATACATATATTCTAGTTTATCTAAAGCTGTACTTTTATATGAATTATCAATAGCATCATTAATTTGGATTTTTCTTTTTATTTCATCACTTTTTGAATAAAGTAAATAAACATAAGATATAGCTCCATCTCTTCCTGCCCGCCCTATTTCTTGATAATAGTTTTCTACTGTTTTAGGCATAGAAGTATGAATTACAAACCTTATATTAGATTTATCAATTCCCATTCCAAAAGCAATAGTAGCAACTACAATATCTATTTTTTCATATACAAAATCATTAAATATTTCATTTTTAATCTCAGCACTTAAGCCTGCATGATATGCTTTAGCACTATATCCTGCTTGGCTTAGGTATTTAGCAGTAGTTTCAGTTTCTTTTCTTGTAAATGTATAAATAATACCGCAAGTATTTTTATGTTTTTTTAAAAAGTTTAATACTTGATTTTTACCATTGGATACTCTAGGCTCACAAGATATAATTAAATTATCTCTTTGTGTTTTAGCTCTAAATTCTCTAACATTTTGTAAATTTAAAGAAGCAGATATATCTTCTTGTACTTTTTTTGTTGCAGTTGCAGTAAATGCAGCAATTGAAATATCAGGAAAAAACTGTTTCAGTCTGTCAAGATTTCTATATTCAGCCCTAAACTCATGTCCCCATGCAGATACACAGTGAGCTTCATCTATTACAAAATAATTAATATTTATTCTTTGTAAAACTCCCACAAAATCATTAGATGTAAATCTCTCAGGGGCCACATAAATGAATTTTAATTTACCTTCTAATAAATCTTGTAAAACTTGATTGTTTTCATTTATATTTTGAGATGAATTAATCATAGCAGCAGAAATATTTAAATCTTTTAAAGCTCTGATTTGATCTTGCATTAATGCAATTAAAGGAGAAATAACAACAGTAACTCCATCCATTAATAAAGCTGGAAGTTGATAACAAAGTGATTTTCCTCCACCTGTTGGTAAAATTGTAAGTACATCTTCACCTTTTATAATTGCATCAACAACATCTTCTTGGAAAGACCTAAATTGTTCGTGGCCAAAAGTATTTTTTAATATTTCATATTTATTTATCATATGGAATTTTAACATAATATCTTTAAATAAATAAAAAGAATTTATCTACTTATTGTTTATATAATTTATAAATTCTTTCATAACCAAAATTTGGATGAGTATATATTTTTGCTAAATATATAGTATTTGAACTAAATACTTTTACTAAAAACTTTCCTTCATCATTATTCATACAATTTTTAGAAGAAAAAGAAACATAATAATTATTATTAAGTATTTTGTTATAACTTGTAGAGGTACAAGATGATTCATCACTAAAATTTAAAATTCCATTTTTTATAA
>JABSOL010000015.1 GCA_013215985.1 Campylobacteraceae bacterium | reverse complement strand
GACAAAATGTTATGTAAAGCCTGAATCAGTCATGTCCTAAAGCTTATTGTTGTGATGTAGTATATATAAATGTAGCTCTGTATCGGAGAATGGAGTAACTTGTGAAGATACATCGAAGATAGTCGTAGTTGAAATTGATGTATATAGAACTACAGCTGGCTTAAATTTTGATTACAAATTGTTACTTGAAAGTAAAAATATAACTAATTATTATAGGTAAGAGATATTTCTAGTAAAAGTATAATACTACTTTTACTAGTGGCACAAAAGAATTTTCTTAACATAATTCTTTTATACTAAATTTATGAAAATCTAAATAAGAAAAATATATATTTTCTTGAATAATAAAGCTATCTTAATTTATTTATGAATCCTAATATAAAAGAATCCAAGATTTAAATTCAAATAATATTAAATTCTTTCTTTTATTTTTTCTAGCTCAGAAATTTTATTTTCATAAAGTTCTTTTCTTTTTTGTACAAAATTAATACTAGTTTCATTAATTTCTAAATACTGAATTTTTGAGTATTTTATAATTTTATATAAATAATTTCTTTTTGAAGTTAAAAAATCTTCTATTTTCTCAAAAGCAAAATTAGCTTTTAGTTTTGTAAGTATTTCATCTTCTCTGGGGTGTGATATAGTAAACTTAGTAGGCTCTTTTTCATATAAAGCAACTGATTCTTGTATTTGCTGTTCAAAGTGTGAAATAGTTGCTTGTGTAGTTTGTATATATGAATAAGATAAAGCACCATTAAAATAAGCAAACTTTTTTCTTAGAGCAGAAATATTTTCTAGTATTGCTCTGTGATAATTAACTAAAACATTTTCATATACTTTTGCAGCAAAGTGTCTTGTACTTGAGAACTCTAAATCAGATGCAATTTCTCTTTGTTTTTTAATTAGTTCATATGGCTCTTGCCATCTAACTACATTATGTTTTAATATTCTATATACATTTCTATATGCTTCATCAGTATTTATTTCAATCTTTTTTAACTCTTTAATAGCTTTTTTAAACATTTTGTCAATTGTTTGATCATCATAAAATAGATTTTTATATACAGCGTCTGAATCTATCCAATATGTTTCATATTCAATTTTCTCAAACTTGTCTTTTGATAAAAAAGATGATTTTTCTTCATATCTATATGCTTTATTTGTTTTTATTTGTTTATATGTTTCATTTGATATCTTTTCCATAATTCTCTCTAATGATGCATAAACTCCAAATAATTCTTTTGAATATACTTTATAAATATCATCAAATGCAGTCGTAATTTCATTTTGAGTATTTTCTAGAATTTCTATTAAAGAATTATAAACACCAATAATAGTTTCATACTCTTTTATTAAAATATCACAGATTTGTTTTAAATCTTTTTTAATAGCAAATTCTTTATCTTCTGCTGCTTGTGGTCTTATTGTATTTTCAATAAAATCTAAAACTTCTTGAATATTTGACTCTTCTAATAATTGCATATTATTTGATTCATCAGTATTTTGTATTTCTTTGATTTTATCTTGATATTTATCAAAAGAGTTTTTAAAGAAGTCTAATTTGTTATCAGAAGAGTTTTTTAAATCATTTTTAAAATCTTTTGTAATTTTTTCATACTCATCTTGCATTAGAATATCTTTTTGACTAGCTCTTGACTCTAGTGCCATTTTTGCAGAAATAGGAGTAACTTGTGCAAAGTATTTTCCAAACTTCTCTTTTACATAAGAAGTAGTAGTTTCCACTTGCTCCGGAGTGAATTTATCTTTTTGATTAAGAACACATAAAGATTTGTTTTTAAAGTTTTCCATATATTCTTCTAAAACTTCTGCTTCTGATAATTTACCTGCATTATCAATTAGAGTTAACCAAATAATACCACCAACATCTCTTAGTACTTTTCTAGTTGTATCAGTATCACTTTGGCTTTGTGAATTAAGACCTGGAGTATCCACAAAAGATATTTCTTTTAGAATTTCCATTGGAGCATACAAAGTAAGATATTTAATATTATTCATTTCATCTTCTCTTTGGTCTGTAAATTCCGCAATTTTATCTATACTTGCAAATTCTTGAGCCCCTGAGTAATAAGTTATTTTTAATTTATATTCTTCCCCATAATTAATAAAGTTAACTTTTGAAGTAACAGGAGTAATTCCTGTTGGTAAAATATTTCTTGAAAGTAAGGCATTTAAAAATGTAGATTTTCCAGATGAAAATTGTCCTGTAATTGCTACTTCCATAGGATATCTAGCCCGTCTAATTTGTTTATCTAAAATTTGTTTTAACTGTACTGATGGGAAGAATTTATCATCTAAAAGTAAATCTTTTACTTTTTTAATATCACCTACTAAACCAGATTCATATACTTCTGTTTTTTTTGTATGTTTTTCTATATATTCACTTATAAAAGAATCTAAAATATTCATTATTTAAGTCCTTTTTTTATATTTTCTAGTTTTTTGATTTTTTTATGAATAGTAATTGTTAATTCATCTTTATTTGTTTCATTGTTTTCAAATGTTTTTAAAGCATTTTGTAAAATTTGTTCATCTTTTTTAAGTTTGCTTTCAAATGTTTCTAAAGGTTCTGCTAAAGCTTTGAAAAAAGTATCAATTAAAATAATAGCTACTTGATTTGCTTTTTCTTTAATGCTATTTTCAATAAAAGAGAACTCTTCTTTAATATGAGTTTGCATAGATCTATCTAAAATATCTAGTTTAGAAGCTTTTGATACTTTCACTTCATTTAAAAGTTTTGAGATTAAAACATCATTAGAATCAGTTAAAAAACCATTTTTAAAATCATCTTGGAAAAATCCCATTGCATTAAAACCTTCGTTCTTTTTTCCAAGTGAAAATCCATAGTCTTTATATTTTTGTTCACAAATCTCAGCTATGTTTTGAGATTTTTTAATAAACTTATATCTATAATCTCTTATTACATCAATAATACCATCTTTAATAGCTGTTTGAATGATTACTTTAATTCTTGAATTCTCTGGTCTTTTTTTATCTTTCTCGTAAGAGTATTTAACATCTGAAAATACTCTTTGTCTTATAATATTTTGTAAATCTATTAATTCATTTATGATAAAACTCTCTAAAGTTTTAATATATTCATTCGCATCATTTTTATATGTTCTAATATCATCATTCATAGTTTTAAAAATGATTTCATTTTGAAGTTTCTTTTTATTAAAAATAATTAAATCATCTTCTAATTCTTCTTTTGATTTACCTAATAAAAGTAGTTCATAATTAAAGGCTTTTATTTCTTTTTTAATAGTTTTTAATAGTTTGTTTTTTGCTGATTTTATAATTAAATCTGATTTTGAAGAATTTGCACCAAATAATGTTTCATTTAAATACTCTTCAATTTCTAGAATTCCTGTATCTTCTAAATTAAAACCTGCATCTATTGCTTCTTGAGATTTACCAGTTCTATGAAGTAGTGCCATTTTTCCAGAAATTGGAATAAATTTAATACTGTTTAAAATATAATCTAAAGATGAATCTTTATTTAGAGTTTGTAATTGTTTTTTTATTGATGATTTTGTATAGTTTATTACTTCATCTAATTGCTCACGTGAAACTGTATCAGCTCTTGTAATCACAATTAATAGTTTTGTAATATTTTGATAAAGTAGGGCATCAATAATAAAATCAACATCTTTAAGTGTAGCACTTTGAGATACATTCATTAAATGAAGCATTAAATCACACTTAGCTAAATACTCTTTTGTAATTTCTTCTCTTTGAATAACAGGATCATCTAAACCAGGAGTATCAACAATTTCAATACCATTTTCTAAAAAGCTTAAGTCTGATTTTAATTCAACATATTTAACTAAATTACATTTTTTGCCACTTGCTTCTGCTGAAGTATAAGCTGCAAGATTGTGAATATCAACTTTTTCTACTAATGATTCTTCTTGAATAATATCTTTTAAATCATCACCAAATATTTTATGAGTTTCATTTACAAAATCTTTAATTGCGTCTAATGATTTTGCAGAGTTTTCAATTTTAGCCCACTCTTTTTTATTCCAATAAAATACTTTTGCACCTGGTTTACCATGTTTTACAATTGTTAGATTTGCAGTTTCAGGAACAACAGCAGAACCTAAAATTTCTTGACCCATTAAAGCATTTAACATAGTAGATTTTCCAGCATTCATAACACCAGTAATTCCAATTGAAAACTTTTGAGTATTTAAATATATTTTATTATCTTTTAGTTCATCTTTTAAATCTTCAGATGAAAATATATCTGATAGTTCTAAAATTATATCTTCTAGAATATTTTTATTATCTTGAAAAGATAGTTTTGCTTCGATATTTATGTCATCAGATACATTGATTTCATCACATACTCCTAATTCTTCAGGATCAAATAATGATATTAATTTGTTTAAATTCATTTCATTTATGATTTTTGAATTATGTAAATATTCAAAAGCTAAGTGCAGTTTATCAATATGATCTTTTTGTGTATCATTTTCAATACTTTGTAATAAACAATATTGACATTGATTTAAATCTTCAAGATTTTTAATTTCTTTTCTTGTAATTTGAGAAAGTAAAGATTTAAAAGAATTTAAGTGAATAAACTTTTCATAATCTTTTCTTGAGGCTGATAAGATTAATGCAGATATATCAAAAAAGTCTTTTAAAGATTTTGAATCATTAGTTTCATATGTTGTAGTTTGTTTAATTTGTTTTCCATGGTATAAAAGAAAATAATCATTTGTTAAACTCATTGTGTTTCCTATAATATTTATTTTTTCTAAAATTTTTAAACTAATAATTTTGACTTTAAATAAAAAAAGTTAATTATCATTGATAATTAACTTTTTTTATTCATTTATATATACAAGGATAAACCTTGTATATAATTATCTTAGAGCTACTAATTTTCTTCTTAAGTAAGCAATTTTATTTTGTAATGGTAAATGTTTTGGACAGTGATCTTCGCAAGCCATTAATGACATACAACCAAAGATTCCATCATCATCACCAACTAGTTCATAAAAGTCCTCAGCAGTTCTATTATCATGAGGATCTACTTCAAATCTTGCAATTCTATTAAGTCCAACAGCACCAACGAAATCAGGTCTCATTAATTTTGTAGCACAAGAAGCAACACAAATTCCACATTCAATACATCTATCAAGTTCAAAAACTTCATCTGCAACTTCAGGTTCAACTTTATCTTCAATTTTTGAGATATCAGTTTCTTTGTTAGTTACAATCCATGATTTAACTTTAACACTCATAGCATCCATCCATTTACCAGTATTTACTGATAAATCCTTGATTAGCTCAAATGCTGGCATAGGCATTAATTGAAGTTTACCTTCTGGATAATTTGCAATTAAAGCTCTACATGCTAGTACTGGTTTACCATTAACTACCATTCCACAAGAACCACAAATTCCTGCTCGACATACGAAGTCAAATGATAAATCTGGATCATACTCTTCTCTAATTTTCATTAAAGCAATAAAAAGAGTCATACCCGGAGTCTCTTCTAATTTATAATCTACGAAATGTGGTTTTGAAACCTTAGATCGTGGATTAAACTTAAGTACTGATATAGTTATTTCTCTACCTTTTTCAATGCTCATTATTTATCTCCTACTCTTTCATTTTTAACTCTATAATTCATTGGTAAATCAAAAGGCATTAAAGCATCTTGAATTTCATGTCTATCTTTACCTTCTGATTCCATTCTTTCTCTAATTTCATCTACTTCTTCTTGTCTAACAGCTGATAATTCATGTTCAATAATCATACCCTTAGCACCATATCCTCTAAATGCAGGAGGCATTTCCATTTTCATAATATCTAATTCTTCATATGTAATTGTAGGAAGTGTATCAGAAGATTTAGGCCATGAAGTTAAAGTTCTACTTAACCAATTTTCATCATCTCTTTTTAAGAAATCTTCTCTATAGTGAGCGCCTCTAGATTCAGTTCGTTCACGTGCACCTTTAGCAACACAAAGAGCTAGTTTTAACATTCTAGGAACTCTATATGCTTCTTCCAGTTCTGGATTACCAACTCTCTCTTTTGAAGTTACAGTAATATGTTTAGTTTTTTTCAATAATTCTTCTAATTCATCAACAGCTTCGGCTAAACCTTTACCATCTCTAAAAATTCCAACTTTGCTATCCATTAGGTTTTGCATAGTATTTTTAATTTTAAAAATATTCTCGCTACCTTCGTAAGCTAAGATTTCATCTAAATAATCATTTTGTTCATCTAAGAATTTTTGAACAGTTTTTGTTCCTATTGAAATATCATTAGTATCACAGTAATCAGCAAAATAATTACCAATAATCATACCAGCAACAACTGTTTCAGAAACAGAATTTCCTCCAAGTCTATTAAAACCATGCATATCCCAACATGAAGCTTCACCACAAGAGAATAAACCATTTAAAGTTTGAGATTCACCAGTTTTTTTAGTTCTAATTCCACCCATTGAATAATGTTGCATAGGTAAAACAGGAGCCCATCCTTTTTTACCCTCATCAGCTGGATCAATACCATTAAAGATTTGACAAATTTCTTGTACATCTCTTAAGTTTTTTTCAATATGAGCACGACCTAAAATAGAAATATCTAACCAGATATGGTCTCCATAAGGTGATGGAACACCTTTACCATTTCTAATATGTTCAATCATTCTTCTTGAAACAACATCTCTTGATGCTAATTCTTTTTTCTCAGGTTCGTAATCTGGCATAAATCTATAACCATCTACATCTCTAAGAATTCCACCATCACCTCTACAACCTTCAGTTAATAAAATACCTGATGGAACAAGTGGAGTTGGATGAAATTGAACAGCTTCCATATTTCCTAAAGTTGCAATTCCAGTCTCTAAAGCAATAGCTTGTCCAGTACCTTCACAAATTACAGCATTAGTAGTTTGTTTGTATAATCTTCCGTATCCACCAGTTGCAATTAACGTACCTTTTGATACATAAGCTTCAATATCACCTGTAATTAAATCACGAACAATAGCACCGTAACATCTACCATCTTCGTGAA
Organism: Campylobacteraceae bacterium; assembly: GCA_013215985.1. Classification (GTDB taxonomy): domain Bacteria; phylum Campylobacterota; class Campylobacteria; order Campylobacterales; family Arcobacteraceae; genus NORP36. Next base: position 20,161 of record JABSOL010000015.1, on the reverse strand, counting down.
TTAAAGAAATTGATTCTTTTCTATCTCTAATATCTACTTCATGTTTTAAAGCTTCATTAGCAACTGCAAATAACATTGTATGTCCAGTAGCATCTGCTGTATAACATGTTCTCCATTTTTTAGTTCCACCAAAATCTCTTGATGTAATTAATCCATGTCTATCAGCATTTTCCGTAATAGTAGTTTTTTTAGCATTAATGATTGCCTCTCTATCACCTTCTTTAACTCTAGACCAAGGAACTCCCCAAGCTGCTAATTCTCTAATAGCTTTAGGCGCCGTATGTACGAACATTCTTGCAACTTCTTGATCACATCCCCAATCCGAACCTTTTACAGTATCAGAGAAATGTAAATCTTCATTATCGCCATCAGCCATTTTAGAATTACCTAAAGAAGCTTGCATACCACCTTGGGCAGCAGCTGAATGTGATCTTTTAACAGGAACTAATGATAAAACTATTGCATTTAAGCCTCTTTTTTGTGCAGCAACTGCAGCTCTTAAACCTGCAAGTCCACCGCCTATAACTAATGCATCACAGTAAATTATTTTCATTATGCAACTCTCCCATTATTAATTTTTAATTCTTGTACTTGTGCAGTTGGATGATATCTTTCACCAACTTTTCCTTCTTCTGCATGTTCATAACCAATTTTCATATAAGCAGCTAAAGTCACAAATCCTAATACTAAGAAAAACACTGTAAGAATTTTTTTGATTTTTTTCAGTTTAATTCTTGTAGCTTGGGGATCTTTACCATCGAACCATCCCCACTTAATACAGAGTCTATATAAACCAATTGTACCGTGAAATTCAACAGCTAATAATAATAAAATATATAAAGGCCACATGAATTCAGACCATACTCTATCAGCAGAAGCGTAAGGGCCGATTGCATCAGCATGAGTCATAATAATAAATACGTGAATTGAACCTAAGAAGAACATAGAGAAACCTGTGAAGGCTTGAGTAAACCAAAGTTTTGTATCTTCATGATCCATATGATTGGCATGAGCTTTCATAACTTGGTATTGTTTAAAGTTAGCAGGTAGTTTTCGCATTCCCATTGCAGCATGTACAATAAAAATAGAGAAAATAATAAAAGCAATTCCAGATACTAATAATGGTTCACCACCATCAAAAATGAAATCAGCTTCAAAGAATTTAGTAATTGTATACATAAAATCTTTAGAAATTAAAATTGTTGATACAAAGAACATATGTCCCCACATAAAAAGACCAAGAATTAATCCTGTTGCACTTTGAATATAATCAAGTTTTGCAGGCATTCTGCTCTTTTTTCTATCTACGGTTTCACCTATATAGCCTTCTATTAGGTCACTCATTTGAGATCCTTTCTTTTATGAGAAATTAATTTTGTAGCATAAGTATAGCTAGATTGTACTTTCATGAATATATATTATTATGTATATATTATGTAAGATTCTAGATTAATTATAAACTACGCCAATAAAAAAGCCCGAATTAACGGGCTTTTTCAAAAAGTTAATGATTACTTAACAAAATTATTTAATAATATTTTGTTACTATTTAACACATTTTATTTTAAAAATAGTGATTCGATTGCTATTTTTGAAACATCAATTATTGCATCAATATTTGGAACAGGAATAAAGAATAATATTGCTGAACCAATTCCACCCCATACAACAAGTGCTGCTACGAATGCAATTGCATAAGTTGAAATTCTTTTATCGTTAAATCCTTCAACACTACAAGTATCAGGAGCTGGGTAAAAGTACATCATTGCAATTAATCTGAAGTAGTAGTATACAGATACAATAGTTGCAACAATAGCTAAAACAGTAAGTGCTGTATAACCTGCAATTATAGTTTCAGTAAATACATAAAACTTAGCAATAAATCCAATTGTTGATGGAATCCCTGCTAAAGAGAATAAAAAGATAGTCATCATTGCAGCTAAAAATGGTCTCTCTTGTGCAAGACCTTTAAAATCTTCATAAGTAACTCTTACTTTTGTTTCAGAAATAATATGAGAAATTAAACCAAATGCACCAATTGCAGTTAACATATAAGCAATTAAATAAAACATAGTTGCATAAGCAGAAGCAATATTTTGTCCTAAAGATAAAAATGCCATTAGCATATAACCTGTATGAACAATAGAAGATGCAGCTAACATTCTTTTAATATTATTTTGAGTTAGAGCTAACCAAGATCCAAATAATAACGTTAGAACTGATAGAACATAAATTATATTATCCCAATAATCAATTAAAGAAGCAAAATCACTAATAAATACTCTCATAAATAAAGAGAAAATAGCAATTTTAAATGTAGACGCCATATATGCAGTAACAAGCATAGGTGAACCTCTATATACATCTAAAACCCAAGATTGGAATGGGAATGCTGCTATTTTGAAAAGGAAAGTAAATAATAATAAAGTAATACCAATATAAACTAAAGATAAGTCATTACCATCAGTATTAATAAAGTCTCCAATTACTGAAAAGTTTGTACTTCCAACAGCTCCATAAATTAATACAGTTCCTAATAAATAAAACGCTCCAATAAAAGATCCTAAAACTAAATATTTAAAAATAGCTTCAACTCTTTTAGGGTTTTCAGTATTAAATCCAACCATAATATAAACAGAAAATGATGCAATTTCTAAAGCAATATATGCTGTAATTAATTCATTAGCATTTGCTAATAACATCATTCCAAATAAAGCAAACATTAAAATTGAGAAAAACTCACCTTTAAAATATTTATTATGTTGGAAATAATGTTCACCAATTAAAATAGTAAGAAGTGTTCCTGTAATTAATAATACATGGAAAAAGTTTGAAAAACTATCAAAAATTAATGTATTATTAAAAATATCATTAAATGGTCTTGATGTAAATAGATCTCCATAAGGTAAGAATGAAAATACCAGAGCAAGAACTAAAAAGAAACAAGTAACATTTAAAAAGTATTTTGTTTTATAACTTTCATTTGTTGCCATAAACATTAAAACAAGAGCAGCAATTAAAATTATAATTGCTGGTACAAAATGTAATAAATCTTCCATTAATTAAGTCCTTGTATTTTTAAAATATCATTAAGATAATATGTAACTGTTGGCTCAAATTTATTCATAAATAATTCTGGAGCAATTCCCATTAAAAATACTAAAATAATCCAAGGAATAAATCCAATGATTTCTTTAATTTTTAAATCAGGCATATTTAAACTACCAGCTTTTCTATCTTGTAGAATTGCTTTTTGGAACATCCATAACATATAAGAAGCACCAATAACTACAGTAAATGCAGATATATAACCTAAAGTATGATTAAATTCATAAATTCCAAATATAATTAATAACTCAGCCACAAATCCATTTGTTCCTGGAAGTCCAACATTTGAAAATAACATAATTGCAAATACAAAAGTTAATACAGGAGCAGTTTTGGCAATTCCACCTAAGTCGCTCATTGTTTTAAATCCAGTTTGATAATTAATTAAACCTACAATTAAGAATAGGGCACCAGTTGCGATTGCATGAGCAATCATTAAATATAAAGCTCCATTAATTCCATAAGAATTAAGTGAGAAAATACCTGCTGCTATAAAAGATAAATGCGATGCTGAAGAATAAGCAAACATTCTTTTAATATCATCTTGTTTAAGTGCTGCTATTCCAAAATAAATTAAACCAAATATACCTAAGAATACAAAGAACATTGAATATTCAACATAAACTTCTGGGAATAATGGAATCATAAATCGTACAATCGCATAAACTCCAAGTTTTGCCATAATAGAAGATAATAAAAATACAGCTCCCGTAGGTGCATTCTTATATGTATCCATAATCCAAGTATGTAAAGGAAATAATGGAATTTTAATTCCAAATGCAATTACAAAAGCGAAAAATAAATATAGTTGTTCGCTATGATTTAAAGATGTGATTTCAGTTAATTTATCATATTGAAATGACCAAACACCAAATTCATTAAAATAAGTAACACCTAGATATAAAATAGCTAAGAACATTAATAATGATCCACCCATAGTATATACAGTTACTTTAATTGTAGTAAAAACTTTGTTACCAGTTCCGTGAATACCAATCATTAAAAACACTGGTAATAACATAACTTCCCAGAAGAAGTAAAATAAAACCATGTCTAATGATAAAAGTGTTCCTGTAACACCAGTTTGAACTAAAAGCATATTGATCCAATATCCTTTAGTTCTTCCTTCCCATAATAGTAAATAGGCAGTTGGGATTAAAATAGCAATCATCATTAAAATTGTAAGTGAAAAACCATCCACTCCAATATAATAATTAATTCCATATTCTGCAATCCAAGGAACATTTGTAACAAACTGCATGTGTGCAGCTGGTTCAAAACTTAAGTATAGTTTTAAAACTAATACTAAAATAGCTATTGTTGATAAAAACGCAATATTTCTAACAGCTTCTACATTTTTAGTTGTTACCATTAAAGCGAAAGCAACTAGAGCTGGTAAAAATATTATAAAAGTTAAAATATCTGGACTCATATTATAATCCTAAAGTAATAAATAAATAAACAAATATACTACTCATACCTAAAAGCATGAATGCAGCATAAAATCTAACATTTGCAGTTTGAAGTTTTGCAACTTTTTTCCCTACAAGAATAAATTGATTACAAGTTCCCATAATGAAACCATCAATAATTTTTGTATCTACAGTTTTATCAATAAATACTGATAATCTTTGTAATGATTTAACAAATACAACATCATATATTTCATCAATATAAAATTTGTTTCCAATTAAACCATCTTCTTTTTCAGGGTTAAATACATCAAAATTTGCATACTTTTTATAAGCTACAAATATTCCAGCAGAAGCCACTGCAACTGATAAGAACATTAATATCCATTCTGTTAAATGAGACATATGTAAAACTTTTGAGTTAAGTTGAATTAACCAATTATCAATAAAATGATCTCCACCTAAAATTGTTGGTAAGTTAAAGAAACCAGCACCAATTGCACCAAGAGCTAAAATAGCTAAAGGAATAGTAATTGTTTTAGATGTATAAACATAAGGACTACCTACATTTTTATTAGGAGCTACGAATAAAATGAAATACATTCTAAACATATAAAACGCTGTTAAAAATGCTGTAAACATTCCAACTGCCCAAATTAAATATTCACCTTCAGCAAAAGCAGAAGCTAAAATTGCATCTTTTGAGAAAAATCCAGAGAAAGGAGGAATACCAGAAATTGCAATTACACCAATTAAGAATGTAGTTGAGATGATTGGTAAATTAACTCTATGTTGAGCAATTTTAAATATATTTTGGTAATGATGTGAAGCTATAATAATTCCACCAGCACCCATAAATAACATAGCTTTAAAGAAAGCATGTGTAAATACATGGAATAAACCAGATGAATAATAACCTAAACCAACACCTATAAACATATATCCTAATTGAGACATAGTTGAGTAAGCAAGAATCTTTTTAATATCTTGTTGTTTACAAGCAATAACTGCTGCAAAAAGTGCAGAAGCCGCACCAACATAAGCAATATAAATTCCTACACCTTCAATACCTTCATATAAAAAGTGAAATCTTGCAACCATATAAATGCCAGCAGTTACCATAGTAGCAGCATGAATTAATGCAGAAATAGGAGTAGGTCCTGCCATTGCATCTGGAAGCCAAGTATGTAAAGGAATTTGTGCTGATTTACCCATAGCACCCACAAATAATAAAACACCAGAAAGAAGTAATAATTCATTCGATGCATTTCCTATATTTGCTTCAAGTGAGCTAAATGATAAGTCACCTTGTCCAACAGCAAAAAATAAAGTTATAAGACCTAATATATAACCAAAATCTCCAACTCTATTTACGATAAACGCTTTGTTAGCAGCTTGAACATTTTCTTTTTTACCATGATAAAATTTAATTAAAAGGTATGAACAAACTCCAACCCCTTCCCATCCAACAAATAAAATAATTGGATTATCAGCTAAAACTAAAATTAACATAGATGCTAAGAATAAGTTAAAGTAAGCAAAAAACTTACCAAAAGCTTTATCTTTATCCATATAACCAACAGCGTATACATGAATAAGCGAACCTACAAATGTAATAAACATTGACATAAAGATTGATAAATTATCAGCTAATAATTTCATTGAAATATGCATGTTTCCAACACTTAACCAAGTATATAAATCTTGTGTATAAGTATTTCCTGTTTCTTTCATATCTAGAAATAAAATTAATGTAAATACAAATGCAATCATTGGTGATATTGTACCTATTAAAGAGAATAGTCTTTGAGGAATTTCTCTTTCTTTAATATGGTAAAAATATAAACCTGTATTTAAAATTGCACCAAATAAAGGAGCTAAAATGATCCATATAATTAAGTTTGAAGTCATTTATTTTTTCCCTTCTTTTAGTGTATTAAACATATCTGTATCTAAAGATTTTTTTGATCTAAATAATAGAATAATTACAGATAAGAATATAGCAGCTTCAGCAGCAGCAATAGCAATTACCATAATAGAAATTATTTGACCATCTAAATTTAAATGGTGTCTTGCAAATGTAACTAAAAATAGATTTAATCCATTTAACATTAATTCTAAAGACATGTAAATAACAAAAATATTTCTTCTTGATATTACACCCATAACTCCAATTGTAAATAAAGCCATTGAAACAAAAGCATATGATGTTAAAGATATCATTATTTAACTCCTCTTTCTTTTTTCTTTTTAACTAATACAATTGCACCAATTAGTGCAACTAAAAGTAAAATTGAAATAAGCTCAAACGCTAAAAGCCAGTTTGTATATAAATACATTCCAACATCATGAATTCCACCAAAGTCTTCTGCAACAATTGAAAAATCAGATGATGGTAAGTTTGAAACAGCTTTTAAGATTACAACATTTAAAGGTAACATTAAAGCACCTGCAAAAATCATATGCTTAAATTTATTTGGTTCATCTGGCATATCTTCATCTCTAATATTTAAAAACATTAAGATGAAAATAACTAAAGTCATAATAGCACCTGCGTAAACTATTAATTGAACCATGAATAAAAATGTTGCTGATAATAAAGCAAATAAACCAGCAACGCTAAGTACTGAAATCAATAAACCCAATGCACAATACATTGGATTTTTATATAATAACATAGCTAAAGCTCCAGCAATTGCGCCAAAACTTAAAGCTAAAAATACAATATTAATCATCACTAAAATCCTTTGATCTTTCATTATTCATTAAATAATCCTTATCAACTAAGAATTTATCTCTTGAATCAGCTGTGAATGAAAATATTCCTGTATCCATTCTAATTGCATCACAAGGACAGGCTTCAACACAGTATCCACAGTAAACACACTCAAGTAAATCAATCATAAATTTAGCTGGTCTTTTTTCAGCTTTATCATCATCTCTCTCTTCTGCTTCTATGAATATACATTCAGCCGGACAAGCAGTTGCACACATAAAACATGCAACACACTTTTCAGATCCATCATCCCATTTTGTAAGTCTATGTATACCTCTATATCTATCAGTTACATCAGTTGGTTGAACTTCTGGATACTGCATAGTTATAATATTAGATGTATCTTTTAAATTTTTTGAGAAGTGTTTAAAAGTAGTTTTTAAACCACCAATAATTGCAGGTATATAAAGTTTATCTTTAAAACTGCTACCTTCTCTTTTTATTACTTTAATTCCCATTTTATTGTCCTACTACTATTACTGTTGCAGTAATTATGATATTAAGTAAAGATAATGGTAATAATACTTTCCAACCTAACATTTGAAGTTGGTCATATCTGATTCTTAATAAAGTCCATCTAACCCACATAAATACTAATACCATCATAAAGAATTTAGTTAAGAATGTAGATACTTGAACTACAGTTACCGCAATATTTGTACCATTAGTACTTAAACCAGTAAAATAAATATAAGCTAAAGAAAGTAAAATAAACGCAGCTAAACCAGAAAATACTTTAACTAAAATAGCTGTTTCTCTAAATCTAATATCTTTTTTATCTGGCCAAACATTGTTCTTTTTAATCCATCCTGTAAACATTATTAATGATAAAGGAAGTATAATTGCAAGTCCTAAAATCACCCAATCAATATTTGCTTTTAAAGTAGCTGTATCCATAAATGGAACTTGATAACCACCAAAAAATATTGTTACAATAATCGCAGCTCCACCACCCATAGCAGCAAACTCAGAAACTTGGAATAAACCAAATCTCATAGCTGAATACTCAGTATGATAACCAGCAACAATTTCAGATTCACCTTCGGCAATATCAAAAGGAACTCTATTTGTTTCAGCAAATACAGTTACAATAAATATAATACCAGCAAGTGGTTGCATAAAGAATCCCCAAGCAGGAATAAAACCTAAAATAGTTCCACTTTGTGCTACAACCATATCATTTAAATGAATTGAACCATAAGTTAAAAGCATAGAAATAAGTGCTAATGCCATTGCAGCTTCATAAGAAATAACTTGAGCAGCCCCTCTAATCGCACCTAATAGTCCGAATTTTGAAGAAGAAGCATATCCACCTAAAATAATTCCGTAAACAGAAATTCCAGCGAATGCAATAAACCACATAATACCAATACTCATTGGTAAGGCTTGCATTTGATGAGAAATACCATCTATTTCTAAATTATCAGCAAAAGGAATTACTCCAAATGTCATAAAATAACAAATAAATACTATTCCTGGTGCGATTGTATAAAAGAACTTATATTTAACATGTGAAGGTGTAAAATCTTCTTTAAATATAAGTTTGAACATATCTGCAATACTTTGAATTAAACCACCAAGTCTAAATCCACCAATATGACATCTATTAGGTCCCATTCTATCTTGAACAAAACCAGCAACTCTTCTCTCCCACCAAACAAAAATTGGAGTAAGTCCAACTGCAAGAATTACAGCTAATAGTATGTTTACAACAATAATAATTATTGAAGCCGTACTCATATGTTTCCTTTTTCTAACATTGATTGAATAGTTTGTATTAAATCACTTGCATTTAATTCTGGAATATCTTTATTCATTCCTGAAATAACTTTTTGTTTAATACCATCTTTATTTATGTAAGTCCCAGATTTTTCATAAAATGAAGCTAAAGGAATTACTACTGCTGAATGCTCTGTTGTTGTACAGGCATTTGAAAAACATGAAATTAATTTTTTTCTATCTAATAGTTTTAAATTATCATCAAAGAAATTATTTTCAAAAATTACAACTAAAGCTGCTTCATTTAAATACTTATCAAAATCAGCTTTTTCTTCTGAAATTCCAATTTCTTTAAATGCTGCTCTATTTGAAGACCTATCATTAGTTTTTAAATAATCATCACCAAATGTTTCATCAACATAAGTTGGTGCATATCCTGAAATATTTGCTCCAATACTAGATGCAAATGATTTTAAGTTAATTAATTCTTCTAGCGATAAATTTGGTCCTACTAAAATTAAAGATTTTTCATTAGCTGCTAATTCTTTATATAATAAAGCTAAAGCTCTAAAAGAAGTATCTTCTTTTTTATTAATAATAGCAGATGTAATTCTATTATTTTGATTTGATTTGTAAGATAATCTTCCAATATCACACATAAAATAACCATTTACAGCATCATTATGTCTTGGTCTAAATCTATAAACTATATCATCTTTGTATTTTTCTTTTCTATGATCAACATTGATATTACAGCCTCTTGAACAGCCATTACAAATAGCATGAAAAGATTCTAAAAACCAAACTCGTTGTTGGAATCTAAAATCCTTTGATGTTAAAGCACCAACGGGACATAAGTCTACAACATTCATAGCATAAGGATTATGAAGTTTCATTCCAGGGAAAGTAGCAATAACAGAATGATCTGCTCGTGATACAACACCTAATTCGTGAGTTCCTGTAACTTCAGCACAGAATCTAACACATCTTGTACAAAGTACACATCGTTCTTGATCTAACATTACATTAGCGCCAAGATCTTCTTTTTTTCTTGCATGATTTTTGTCAGCAAGGTTTATTCTTGATTCATAGAAACCTGATTCCATATAAAAATCTTGTAGTTTACATTCACCTGCTTGATCACAGGTAGGACAGTCAATAGGGTGATTAATTAATTGAAGTTCTAAAATTTCTTTTCTAACTTTCATAATATTTTCACTTACTGTTGAAACTATCATACCTTCTTTGATATGCGTATCACATGAAATTTGTGGTCTTTTTTGACCTACAATTTCAACCATACACATTCTACAGTTTCCGTCAACTCCAAGGGCTCTATGATAACAAAAATGAGGAATGTGAATATTTTCGTCTAATAATTTATCAATAAGCAAAGAACCACTCTTTGCTTCCATTTCCTTATCATTAATAGTAATTTTTACCATTTCACTCATTTTATATCTTCCTTGTTATTTATTTTTTATTTACCTGTGTATAGTTGTCTTGGACGAGCAATTTTAGATGTTGGATCTTGTTTTAATTCTGACCATTGTGTAATCCAACCAACAGTTCTTCCAATAACAAAAATAGGAGTAAACATCTCTACAGGAATTTTTAATGCAGTTAAAATAACACCTGAATAGAAATCAATATTAGGATATAAACCTCTTTTAATAAAGTACTCATCACTTAATGCAGCTTTTTCAACAGCGGCAGCAATATCTAATAATTTAGAGTCAAGATTTAATTCTTCTCTTAATTTATCTTGTAAACCTTTTAAAGCTTCAGCTCTTGGATCTCTACTTTTATAAACTCTATGTCCAAATCCCATTAATCTAAATGGATCGTTTTTATCTTTAGCTTTTGCAATATACATATCTACATTTTTAACATCACCAATTAATTTTAATTGATCCATTACTTTTTCATTTGCACCACCATGAGAAGCTCCCCATAAAGCAGCAATTCCAGAAGCAATAGCAACATAAGGATGAGCATCAGTAGAAGCTACATTTCTTACAGTTGTAGTAGATGCATTTTGTTCATGATCAGCATGTAAAGTAAAGATTGCATCAAGTGCATCAACTTCAATTTGTTTGATTTCAGCAGATAAACCATTACCTAAGTTTTTCATTTTACCACCTGGGTAAGCTCTTAGCATATATAAAAAGTTTTCTGTAAAATATCTATCAACATCAGGATAAATAGGAGGAACTCCAATTGAGTTTCTGTAAGACATTGCAGCAATTGTAGGAATTTTTGCAATAATTCTTCTTCTCATTTCTTTATAATCATCTTCAGTCTCTAAAGTTAAATGCTCAGCATAAAAAGTTGCTAAGGCCATAGTTGCAGATCCTAATGTTGCCATTGGGTGAGCATGATTTGGGAAAGCATCAAAAATTTTAACAATTCCTTCATGTAAAAATGATCTATGTCTAATTTCTAAATCAAAGTTTTGAGATTCTTCTTTAGTTGGAAGTTCACCTCTCATTAATAAAAAACAAACATCTAAAAATGATTTTTTACCAGCTAAATCAGCGATATCATAACCTCTATATTTAAGTTCTGAGTTCTCACCATCAATAAACGTAATTTTAGACTCACAAGATGCAGTTGATGTATAACCAGGATCATAAGTAAACATTCCTGAATCTTTATAGAATGATCTAATATCTACAACTGAAGGTCCTCTAGTACCATCTAGTACATCATATTCATAACTTTTACCATTTCTATTATCTGTTAGAGTGAAAGTGTTTTTAGCCATTATTTCTCCTAATTATTTTTATTAAATTCTGCTATAAATTCATGTCTGAATTTTATAACAATACTTTTTATAATATCTTTTACTGCTGGTGCAAATACACATACAGTTTTACCATTCATAGTTTCACAAACTTCTAAAATAGTATCAAGATCTTCAACTTTTCCCGAACCTTCTAGAATATCTGCTAACATTTTATCAATCCAAGATGTACCTTCTCTACAAGGAGTACACTGACCACAAGATTCATGATGATAAAATTCAATTAAGTTTTTAGCCACATCAACCATATTTTGTGAATCATCAATTACTATCATTCCACCTGTTCCTAATGTTGATCCTATATCCCACATTGATTCATAATCCAATACAGCTTCATTAACTTCGTCAGCTGTTAATATTGGACATGAAGAACCTCCTGGAATTAAAGCTTTTAACTTTTTACCTTCTTTCATACCACCACCAACTTCATTTAAGAAGTCAATCATTTTATTTCCAAACGCTAATTCATATACACCAGGATTTTTAACTGCGCCAGACATTGCGAATAACATAGTACCAGGAGATTTAGCTGTTCCATATGCTGTATATGCTTCATAACCATTTTTTACAATAAATGGAACAGTTGCAATTGTTTCAACATTATTTACAGTAGCAGGATTATCAAAGAACCATTCACACTCTTTTTGGTGTGGTTTAAGTCTTGGATGTCCTCTTTTACCTTCAAGTGACTCAATAAGTGCAGATTTTTCTCCACAAATATAAGCTCCTCCACCTCTATGAACTGTAATATCAATTCTGAAATCGTGACCTTTTACGCTCTCACCTATAATTCCAGCTTCATATGCTTCATCGATTGCTTTATTTAATCTATTAATAAACCATTCATACTCACCTCTTATATAAATATAAGCATCATGAGAATTAATTGCATAACAAGAATAAATAATTCCTTCAATTAATAAATGTGGATCGTATTGAAATATTTGTCTATCTTTAAATGTTCCCGGTTCTGATTCATCACCATTTACAATTAAGTAAGCAGGACGAGGGTCATCTTTTGGCATCATTTTCCACTTAGGTCCACAAGCAGCTCCACCGCCACCTTTTCCTCTAAGTCCTGATTTTACAACTTCTTCTGTAATATCATCAGGACATGTCGCAAATAATTTATCTAAAGAATCATACGTTCCACACTCTAAAGCCACTTTTAATGTATGAGAATCTTGAATATCGAAGTTTTTACTAACAACTTTAACTAGCATTATTTACACTCCTTTAAAAGTTTTTCTAAAGATTCAACACTTTGATTTTCATGATAAGCACCATTTAGTGAGAACATTGGAGCTCCACCACAAGCACCCATACACTCAACCTCAGAGAAATGGAATTTTCCATCTTCACTTGTTTGACCAGGTTCAATACCAATAGTATCTTTCATGAATTTTTTAAGATCCCTAGATCCCATCATCATACAAGATAGAGTTTTACATAATTCAATATGATAAGTACCAATTGGTTTTAAATTAAACATTGTATAAAATGATGCAAAACTATGAACTTCAATTGGAGCTTTTTTAAGTTTGTTTGCTACAAAAATCATAGCTTCAGGACTAACCCAACCAATTTGTTCTTGAACCAACCATAGAGCTGGTAACATCATAGAATCAGAATTTGGATATTTTTTTAACTGTATTTGAAAACTTTCTTCATTTTCTTTTGTATATGTAAATGTATTCATTATCTGTCAAACTCCCCTGCAATAAAGTTCATTGAAGCCATTGTAATAACAGCATCAGCTAACATACCTTGTTCCGCAATTCTTGGAAATGCAGCTAGTGCATAATAAGAAGGTGGACGACATTTAACTTTATATGGAGTACCAGAACCATCAGATGTAATATGGAAACCTAGTTCACCATTTGCAGCTTCTGTAAATGAATAATGTTCACCTTTAGGAACTTTAATACCTTCAAAAGTTTGTTTAAATTGAGTCATTAAACCTTCAATATTTCCATAAACTGCTTTTTTAGTAGGTAAGATAACACCTTGATTATTAACATTAATAGCACCATCTGGCATATTCGCCATACCTTGTCTAATAATTCTAACACTTTGAAGCATTTCTTCAAATCTACACATCATTCTGTCATAAACATCACCGTGAGATCCAATAACTACATCAAAATCAAAGTTTTCGTAACCATAATAAGGTTTATCTTTTCTTAAATCATATGCAATACCAGAAGCTCTTAAGTTAGGACCAGTAATCCCAGAATCTATTGCAAATTCTTTTGAAATTACACCCACATCTTGAGTTCTATCTAGGTATATTTTATTATGAGCAATTAAAGATAAAGCTTCATCAATTGATTTTTCAACATCTTTTAAAATAACTTCCATATCTTCATAAAAACCATCATATAAATCATGCTCTAATCCACCAACTCTTGTATATGAGTTAGTTAATCTGGCCCCTGTTAGTTTTGATAATAAATCATAAGCTTTATCTCTTGGAGCGAATAAATACCAGAAGTTTGTTAATCCACCTAAATCTACCATATTTGCAGCATTACAAACAAGATGATCTATGATTCTTGATAATTCTCCAACTACAACTCTAATCATTTTAGCTCTAGGAGTAATTTCAATTTTTAACATTTCTTCAACAGCTTTTGAATAACCAATGTTATTTAAAATAGCGCTACAGTAATTTAATCTATCTGTATAAGGAATAATTTGATTGTAAGTATGGTTTTCGCAAGCTTTCTCGAAACCTCTATGTAAGTAACCAATTTCAGTAACACAAGCTACAATACTTTCACCTTCCATTGCTAAAAAGTTTCTGATTGTTCCGTGAGTTGCTGGATGAGAAGGTCCAATATTAATTAACATTAACTCTTCCATATGCTCTTCATTAAAACCTTTTGATTTTAATAATGGCATCATTTCATCCATTAAATCTTCAGTCTCAGTACAAATTTGACCTTTTGTAATAGGGTAATCTTTTCTTAGTGGATGACCTATAAATTGATGATGATTTAGTACTCTTTTTAAGTTTTTATGACCTTTGAATTTAATTCCATATTGGTCATAAACTTCTCGTTCACCCCAGTCAGCAGCATAATATAAATCACTAATTGATTCAACTATTAAATTGTGATCTGGAATAAAAGTTTTAACTATTATTTCTTTTTTAAATGTTCTATCTCTTAAAATATAAACTAAAGCAAATCTGCTTTCCATTACATCAGGAAATTTTAAATAATCAATACAAGTAATATCTAATAATAAATTAAAATCTTGATTGTCTTTTAAGTCTTTAATTGTAGATTTAAGTTCATCTATAGATACTAATAATTCTTTAGGCATCAAGTATTCCTTTAAAAGGTTTAACACGATCAACAATAATTGAATCTTTTTGAGCTTTTTCTTGGATTCTCATAATAGCATCTAATACAGCTTCTGGTCTTGGAGGACATCCCGAAACATATTCGTCAACAGGAATGATTTCATCAATCCCTTGAACTGTTGTATAGTTATCATAAAAACCCCCAGAACAGGCACAGGCTCCCATAGAGATTACCCATTTTGGTTCACACATTTGATCATAAATCTTTTTTAAAATTGGTGCTTGTTTATATGAAATAGTTCCAGCTACAATCATTAAATCTGCTTGTCTTGGTGAAAATCTTACAACTTCTGCACCAAATCTAGATAAATCATATTTTGCTGCTGCAACTGACATAAATTCAATTCCACAACAGGCTGTACCAAATACCATTGGCCATAATGAATACGACCTTGCCCAGTTTACTGCTTGGTTAAGTTTAGTAGTTACTACTGTATCTCCTAATCCTGCTTCTGCTCCTAATCCCATGATAGCGCCTTTTTCTTATAAATATAAATTAGTCCTGCATATAGTAATCCCATAAACATGAACATTTCGAATAAACCTAAGTATCCAAGTTCTCTAATATTTACAGCCCAAGGAAACATAAATATAATTTCAACATCAAATAATACAAATAAAATTGCTACAAGATAGAATTTGATTGAGAATCTTAAGTTTGTTCCACCAACAGGGTTTGTTACACCTGATTCATAAAGAGTGTGTTTTGCTTTATTATCTCTGTCTTGAGGTCCTAGTTTTATAGATGCTAAAAAAGCACCTACTAAAACAAAACCAATAATAACAAAAACAATAGAGGCTAATACTAATTCATTTGACATAGTTATTATCCATTAATAAGTTATTTAAATAATTGTACTATAAATTATAAGAAAAGTAACTAATGCATAATGTATTATTGTCAAGTTACTTTTTTTTGTGAATATTTGTAATAAATGCCTAAGTTGTAATTTTGATTAGTGTAGATTTGTAACAATTTTACACAGAGCTTCTTCTAATTTTTCTTGAGTTAGTGCTGCATTTAACCTAAAATAGCCAGCTGCTTCAATTCCGAAAGAAGTACCATCATTCAGGGCTACCTTGGCATTATTTAACAACTTATGTCTAATTTGTGTATGTTTTAGATCTAAACTTTTAAAGTTTAACCATAATAAATAAGTTGCTTCTGGTTTCACAAATGTTATTTTTGAATTATTATTTTTAAAATACTCATAAGTAAAGTTTATATTTGATGCTAAATATGACTTTAATTCATCAACATATTTATGACCTTTTGTATAAGCAGCTTCATGTGCTACAAATCCAAATAAATTAATAGAATTAACTTCTCTTTTTTTAACAATAGTATCAAAAGCTCTTTTCATTGAATCATTATGACAAATTGCATATCCACAATTTAAACCAGCAATATTAAATGTTTTTCCAGCTGAATTTAAAGTTAAAGTAATATTTGCAATATCTTTTGATATTGAAGCTAGTGAAGTGAATTTTGTAAAAACTAAATCGGCATGAATTTCATCTGATATTATTTTGATATTATTATCTAGACAGATTTTTGCCAAATCATCAAGTTCTTTTTTTGTCCATACTCTTCCTACTGGATTATGAGGTGAACATAAAACTAAAACTTTAGTTTTTGAAGTTATTTTAGTTTTTAAATCATCTAAATCCATAGTATAATAACCATCATTTTCTTTTAAAGGGTTATAAATAACTTTTCTATTATTTGATTTGATATGTTGAAATAAAGGGTAATAAACAGGAGTTTGTACAATTATTTCATCATTTTCAGCTGAAAAAGCTTCAATTGCAGCAGAATAAGCAGGAACTACTCCATTTACAAATGTTAGGTATTCTTCTTTAATTGTATAATTATGTCTATCTTTCATCCAGGCAATAACAGCCGCAATTAATGTTTTTGTTGGTCTTGTATATCCGAAAATTCCATGATCAATTTTCTCTTTCATAGCGTCAATTATAAAAGATGGTGTTTTAAAATCCATATCAGCAACCCATAAAGGTTGAAGGTCTGTGGCTTCTGGAAAATATCCACTCATTGCATCAAATTTTAAACAAGATGTATTTTTTCTATCAATTATTTCATCAAAGTTTTGCATAATTCTCTCTTTTTTAAATGATTTTTCATGAAAGATTATACCAAATAATATAAAAAATTAGCTAGAATAAATCATATTATATAAATGGATTAAAATGAAAAGAGCAATTAAGATTTTAAAAGACAATGATTTATTAAGAATCATTGATGATGAATTAGATATTAATTTAGAAATTCCACATATAGCTTACATTGAAGTAAAAAAAGAAGACTCAAAAGCTTTATTATTTACTAATGTTGTTGATAGAAAAAATTCTAAGAAATTTAAAGAACCTGTTTTAATGAATGTTTTTTGTAGCGAAAAATCAGTAAAATTATTTATTGGAGATGGGGATAAAATTGGTGCAGAAATCGAATCTCTGTTAAAAATGAAACCACCTAAATCAATGGCAGATAAACTATCATTATTTGGAAAACTATTTTCTTTAAAAAATACTATTCCTAAGAAATTAAAAGGTAAGGGTGCTTGTCAAGAAGTTATTAAATTAGGAAAAGATGCTAAATTATCTGATTTACCTGTTTTAACTACTTGGGAGCAAGATGGCGGACCTTTTATTACAATGGGTCAGGTTTATACTACTTCACTTAATGGTGAGCTTAAAAACCTTGGTATGTACAGATTACAAGTATATGATGATCATACAGTTGGTATGCATTGGCAAATTCATAAAGATTCAAACCACTTTTTCCATGAATTTAAAAAAGCTGGTAAAAAAATGCCTGTATCTATTGGTATTGGTGGGGATCCTATGTATATTTGGTGTGGACAGGCTCCTTTACCAATTGGTGTATTTGAATTAATGTTATATGGTTTTGTAAAAAACAAAGCTGCAAAATTAGTTAAATCAATTACAAATGATATTTATGTTCCTGCTGATAATGATTATATTATTGAAGGTTTTGTTGATCCTTCGAAGATGAAAATAGAAGGACCTTTTGGAGATCATACTGGATATTATACTCTAGAAGAAGAATATCCATTTATGGAAGTTACTGCAATTACACATAAAAAAGAACCTGTATTTTTGGCAACTGTTGTAGGGAAACCACCTTTAGAAGATAAGTATATGGGTCATGCAACTGAGAGAATATTTTTACCATTGTTACAAACAACTTGTCCTGATTTATTAGATTATTATATGCCTGAAAATGGAGTGTTTCATAATTTAATTCTTGCAAAAATTAAAACTTTATATCCTGGTCATGCACAGCAAATGATGCATGCATTTTGGGGAGTAGGGCAAATGTCTTTTGTTAAACATGCTATATTCGTAAATGAAGATGCACCGGAATTAACAGATCATGATAAGTTAGCTAAACATATTTTAAATAGAATAGATATAGAAGAGATACTTATTACAAGAGGTGTAGTAGATGCACTTGATCATTCAAGTCCTAAATTTGCAGTTGGTGGTAAATTAGGTTTAGATTGTACTGGTGATGAAATATCAACCTTAGGAATCACATTAAAAAAAGATGAAGATTTATTATCTTCACTTCAAAATATTTCTAGCGAAGTTAAAAAACTTAAACAATATTATTTAGATACAAAAAATCCTATTACTATTATTACAGTAGATAAACAAAGATCTCAAAAAGGTTTATTTGAAGATTTGAAATCAACATATGTAAATATTAAAATTTTAATTATTGTTGATGAAAAGAATCAAAATGATTTAGATAATGTTTATATGTTAATTTGGAGAATTGTAAATAATATTGATTCAAATAGAGATATTTATTTTATAAATAATACTATTTGTATTGATGCTACGAATAAAAATAAAATGGACAACTTTGATAGAAGATGGCCTGATGATGTTGATTGTACACCTAGCGTACTAGACTCTTTACAAAAAAGAGGTATTATTGATATAAGCCCAGAATTTAAGAAAAAATACCAATTATAAAACTAGCTTTAGCTAGTTTTATAAAATCTTAACTGCATTTTTACCATGTTCTTTTACATAATACATGGCATTATCTGCTCTTTTAAATACATCTTTTTCTTGATCATCATATAAATATTGACTTACTCCAAAACTAGCTGTTATTCTTTTTTTATGAGAGAATGGAGACTCTGCTATAATATCTTTTAATTTTTCTGCTAATAAAGCTGCATGACTAGCATTTGTTTCTGTTAAAAGAATAATAAACTCTTCTCCACCCCATCTTGATAAATAATCTGTTTTTCTTATATTTTTTTTTAATATCTCAGAGAATTTAATTAATACTTTATCTCCTAAATCATGACCATATGTATCATTTACCACTTTAAAATTATCAATATCAATAAAGATAAGAGATAAATCATGTTTGTACCTTGAAGCTCTTAATTTCTCTATTTCAAATATTCTACTTAACTTTCTTCTATTGTAAATATTAGTTAGAGGATCTTTATTTGCATTGTCTTCTAATTTTTTTTCTGCTTTTTTTCTTTTCTTTATTTCTGCATACATTTTAATATTAAATAAAATTACTATAAATAAAACAAAAGATAAATGCATTAAATATTTATATATAAATGATTTGACAAATGGTTACTATACCCTTAAACTATATGTAAGCAATTTTGCTCAATAATAACAGAAGAGGGGGAATAAAATGGAATTATCAAAACAAATAAAAAAATATGACCATGTACACAACAAGATAAGAGACTAACCGACAATAGTTTGATGATGCTAAGAGTATTACACACCAATCCCTTTTCACACTATTGATGTAAACGTACCTGGTAGCATCCTGATTATCCACAACAAGGCTTATATCTACGATGTAAACGAGTGGTTCTAGAGAGAAAATGAAAACATCGAAAAGGAGGATTATAAACTTAACATTAACATAAATAACC
>JABSOL010000167.1 GCA_013215985.1 Campylobacteraceae bacterium | reverse complement strand
CTATTGTTTCTTTTAAAGAAGAAATATCTATATCATTTGTAAATACATTTAAACTACTATTCTCTTCATATTTAAACCAAACATCAGCTATTTCTTTTTCTTCACGTTTTGAATTTATATATGTACTTTCTAATCCTATAATATTTCCATTATTATCATAATCTACTATATTTGAGTTTAAAGATATTTCTTTTAAATCTATATCTTCTAAAGTTAACAATTCATCTGCTTGAGTAATACCATCTGAGTTAGAATCTTTCCAAACTCTAAGTTCTTTAAATGCTTCATCATATTTGTTTATAAGTCCATCATTATTTGAATCTAATTCAGAAAGTGCTTCAAACCCATCTCTGGCTTTTGAACCATCTTTTTTTATAGTTTCTTCTCCAAATAATTCAGAAGCGTCATTAATAATTCCATCATTATTTATATCTCTTACAAGTAAACCATCATCGGCTCCAACCCATCCAGTTAAATCTTTATCTCCATCTGCATCTATATCAAATTTAACACCTTGAGTAAGAGATAAAGTTTCCACTCCTTCATTATCTAAATCAAGAATCAATGGTGAACTTAGTTGTATTCCTGTTCCCTCACAACCATCATTTACAGCAGCAATTGTAACTTCTATTGTTTTAGTATCTTTTATTACATTATTTTCATCTAAGAAATTAATAGTAATAGTATCACTTCCATTAAAATTAGCATTTGGAGTATACGTTATTTGTCCATTCTCATCAATAACTGCAATACCATTATTAGCACTTAATGTATTAGATTTTATTATAGAATCAACATTACTTACACTTGCTACAATTTGTGAACTATCTTCTTCTAAACTTGTATCAATATTACTTACTGTTGCTGCATCATATTTACCTGTAATTCTAATAACTACACTAGCACTATCGCTTAATGAACCATCACTTAAAGTATAAGAGAATGTAATATTTTGAATTTCTCCCTCTTCTAATTTATCCATCTCATCATTTGGTGTGAATTTAATTTGTTCTTTATTATTTATACTTACAACTTCTAATAAACCTATATTTACACCATTTAACATTACAGGGTTATCAACTGCTATTATTCTCAAGATATCATTATCTAAATTTATATCATTCTCTAATACATCCACAATTATTGATGAATCTTCATCTGTTATAAATTGTGTTAATCCAAGTGATGATTCTGCATTTGTATCAAGATTAACATATCTAACATTTCCACCTGATCTAAGTGAACCAAGTAATTCTATTTCATCACCAGAAGAAACAACAAAACCATCACTATAAGCCCAATATTGTCCATGAGTATTTGGTATTCCTGAACCATCATAGTCATTATCGATACGAATTTGATAAAGTCTAGCAGTTTTTCCACTTGTAAGGTTTTCTACTTCATAATAACCTCTTGAATAAATATATGCACCTTCAGGATGACCATTAAATGAGCTCATTAATACTTGTGCATTTTTATCACTAGATTGTTCTCCCTCAACAGCATTTGAACCATAATTATCTTCTAAAAGGGTATCATCATCTAAAATACTTAAAGTTTGAGCACTCCCAGTCATTGTAAATTTTGTTCCCAAAGGACTACCATTATTTAAAAGAGGTACTTCACTTCCTGTAAATACTTGGTTTAAATAAAATACACCATCATCTTTTGCAATAGGAGCATCATTCACCTCTACTACTTTTAATGTTACCGTTGCAGTATCAGTAGCACCATTAGTATCAGTAATTGTATAAGTAAATGTAGCAATTCCATTATAATTTACACTTGGAGTAAAGGTAACAGTTCCCTCACTGTTTAAAATAACAGTTCCATTACTTCCATCTTGAACCGAAGTAATAGAGAAAGCATCTCCATCAGGGTCTGTATCATTTGCTAATAGGGTACTTGCGTTTATTGTAATTGAAGTATCTTCTTGTGTTATAATTTGTGTTAACCCAAGTGATGATTCTGTATTTGTATCAAGATTAACATATCTAACATTTCCACCTGATCTAAATGAACTAAGTAATTCTATTTCATCACCAGAAGAAACAACAAAACCATCACTATAAGCCCAATATTGTCCATGAGTATTTGGTACTCCTGAACCAGAATAGTCATTATCGATACGAATTTGATAAAGTTTAGCAATTTTTCCACTTGTAAGGTTTTCTACTTCATAATAGCCTCTTGAATAAATATATGCACCTTCAGGATGACCATTAAATGAGCTCATTAATACTTGTGCATTATAGTCACGGTTTTGTTCTCCCTCAACAGCATTTGAACCAGTATTATCTTCTAAAAGTTCATCATCATCTAAAATACTTAAAGTTTGTGCACTCCCAGTCATTGTAAATTTTGTTCCTGAAGGACTACCACTATTTAAAAGAGGGACTTCACTTCCTGCAAATACTTGATTTAAATAAAATACTCCATCATCTTTTGCAATAGGCACTACATTAACAGTATCTGCAATATATTCATTTCCTGCTTTATCAATTACTCTTACTTGAATGTTTTTATAATCATCAATTTGTACCACAGGAAATGGATTAGTTTGTTCGAACTCAAGACTAGTCCAAGTTATTCCAGAATCTCTTGATATTGAAAATATTGAATCATCTTCTAATCCAATTACAGTTATTTCTAATAAATTTGAATCAAAAACCAATTCTACTTCATTAGGTCTTGTATCAAGGCTAATATCAATCGCAATAGGCCCACCAGTAAAACCTGCTTTATTTTCAATAACTACATTTATATTATAATCTCTATTTGTATCATTATCTAAACTTAAATCTGAATCAAAATCTATATTAAAAAATACAGAATTATTATCTATATGTTCTTGAGTGATTTCAATATTAATATTTATTTCATCATATGATACTTTAATAACATCTCCTATTTTTAATCCAAAATATTCATAGTTTTCTGAATTTTCATTAAAAAATATTATTTCAAACTGAGGATTAGTTGTTTTTGTAACTTTATCATTAACTAATCCTGTATCATCAATCAACTCAACTCTTAACACATCAGCTACTCTTGTACTTATTAATTGTTTGTCTAAATCTGGTTCGGTAAGAAACTTTAATAAACCTGCTGCTACAAAATCAGTTCCATCAGGACTACCATCTCTTATATCTTCAACAATTATATATCCATCTTCATGTTGAGTTATATTATAATCATCTCTTTTTCCACTAAATACAGCAATATCACTTACATAAGAATTTGAATTTACAACACTTATAATTCCAGCTGATCTTGTTACATTAATAAGGTCATCTCCTTCTCCACCTTTTAATTCATTTATTTGGGTTTTTGATGAAGCTCCAATTAATGTATCATTTCCAGAGCCTCCATATAAGAAGTCATTTCCTGAATCAGCCTTTAAATAATCATCTCCTTCCCCACCTTCTAATATATCATCACCGAAGCTACCACTTAGACTATCATCTCCACTTCCACCTCTTAAGATGTCATTTCCAGCTCCTCCAGTTAATATATCATCTCCAGATCCACCATCTAAAATATCATTGTCATCTCCACCAAATAAGTTGTCATTTCCAGCATTTCCAATTAGTGTATCTTCTCCCTTAAATCCATATAAAGAGTTATCCTTATCATTCCCAATTAATATATCTTTTCCATAATCACCAGAAACATTTTCGATATTTTTTATAGTAATTTCACCCATTCCAACGTCTTGTTTATTTTCATTATTTAAATCAATACGTACATCAGAATTAGTATAAAACGAAAGAAAATCAATCCCTTTTCCACCATCAACTGTTAAAATACCATTATCATCTTCTTCAAAAATTACAGTTGAATTATTTCCATCACCACTTATTATATAATCGTCTTGTGCACTTACATAATTACTATTATCATAATCATCTGTATTAGTAAAATTCTCGTTTATATAATTGGTACTTACGCTTGAAATATTTCCAGCTGTATCAGTCTCTGTAACAGTAAGAGTTTTACTAAAAGGCTCATTTATTAGATTTTCAGGAATAGAAGAAATATCTAATTCCCAAGTTAAATTAGCTAATACTATCCCATTTATAGTATATATACTGCCCTTATATTCATATGTTAAGTTAATATCATTTCCTACTTCACTGCCTTTACCATGCATAATAATAGAAGATAGATCTCCATTCTCATTTATAATATCAGTAATCTCAAGGTCAATAGGAGAAGTATGATCAAAAGTTACACTCTGAACATTTGAAAGTTTAATATTTCCAGCTAAATCTGTAACTTTAATATGAAAGTCATATGTACCTTCTATTTGATTTGATGTATCAATATTCCATATTCCATTATTTGGAACAGTTATTGTTTTTATTAATGTACTTTCATCTGAATCATTTGTTCTATATAATTCAAGAATTGAACCTGCTTCGGCTTCTCCTTTAAAAATTGGAGAAGAAGTTTTTGTTATTTTATCTATAGAACTAGAACCAGTATCTGTATTGTCATCTAATTCAATGCTTGCTGAATCTACTTTATTGTCTGTAGTTATTGCAGTAAATCTAGATTCAACTTCTTTTCCAAAAATATCAATTGCTTTTACTCTAATTTCATTCTCTAAATAAACATTATCTTTTTCTAACTCAAAACTAGTTCCAGTTCCTCTTTGCCATGTTTTTCCAGAATCTAATGAATATTCCCAAACACTTACTTTTCCAGAGCCTAAAGTTTCTTTTCCAGAATCTTCAATATTAGGGGCAATACCAGTAATATTCATGGTTGTGTTTGAAGTGTAGTTATCCGTATCACTTTTTCCTGTATCAAGCGCTAAACTCATTGTTAAAGCTATAACAGATGCAGAATAAGTACCATCTGCAAATTCAAATAACTCAATATTTCTAGCTTCAGTAATATCACCATGTCCATCATTATCAGAATCAGTAGAAATATTTTCTTCAATTAAGATATATCCATTTGGTCCATTTGTAATTGTATAATCACTTAAATTACCAGTAAAAACAAGTTTATCCGTATCATTACCGCCATCAACTACTAAAAAATCGTTTAAATCATCATCATTTACTTGAAGAATATCATTTCCGTCCCCACCAAAAACATAATCATCACTATCTTCTGTTTGTGCAGAACCCCAATTGTAATGAATATAATGTGTGCTATCTACTTGCATAGTTACATTATTTGCAGGATCAGTTTCACTTACTTTAAGAAATTTATTAATATTACTTTGAATAATTGATATATCTATTGTCCAAGTTAATGAAGCAGATACAGTCCCTGTTCCAATTAAATTATTAGAAGCATCATAAAGTTTAATCGTATTTCCAGCTTCAGCTCCAGTTCCATGCATAATCATATTTGAACTATCACCATTAGTATCAATAATGTCTGTTATTTTTAACAATGATATTTCGCTTGCAATTGTATCAATTGTTAATTCATTTGTAGTTGTATCACTTACTTCATTTCCTGCTGCATCTTTATGAGATACTTCTACATCATAAGAAGTTCCATCTACGAATACTCCTAATGTTCCATTAATTGGTGTTGCAGTCTCTGTATCTAAGCTCCATACTCCATTTGCATCTGTACTTACTGCATATGTTGCTCCATTTACTGTTACTTCTAAAGTATCACCTGCATTTAATGAAGCAGTTCCAGTAATTACTGGTGTTAAATCATTTGTAAGTAATGTATCTACACTTGGCGCTATTGAAGGTGCTGTTAAATCTATACTTAATTCATTTGTTGAAGAATCTGTAGCTGTTGCACCTGTTGAAGAGTTTGTTACTTGAGC
>JABSOL010000166.1 GCA_013215985.1 Campylobacteraceae bacterium | reverse complement strand
CACTTATAATTAAATCATTTTTATCTAATAATTGAGAACAAATAGCTTGAAGTTCTTTTTCTTCATTCATAATAATCCTTAATGAGTTTCTAAATAATATTTTTATATATTATTTAGATTATCTTCCAACAATGATTAGTTTATACTTAAAAATAATAAAAAACATAAATTTTTAATTCTTTTTATATAAAATATTTATATAAATAAGTGTAATATATTTTTAAAATAATGTTTATATTTAAAGAGGTAATTAAGAATGCTTAAAACATGGCTTTTAAGAATGAAAGGTGGAAAAGAAAAACCACAAAAAAAAGAATTTAGTATAATTACCTACTCATGGTTTGGTGCGTTTTTAGGAATATATCTTCTTTCTAATTTAAATACACTTTTTCATATTGATTTACTAAATAGTTTGTTTTTAGTAGGTTCATTTGGAGCTTCTGCAGTTCTAATATATGGTGAACCTCAAGCTGAATTCTCTCAACCTAGAAATTTAATAGGTGGACATATGATTTCCGCATTAATTGGTGTAATTGTTTATAAATACTTTCCTTTTGATATAGCATTACAAAGTGCATTTGCAGTATCTTTTTCTATTGTTTTTATGCACATTACTCGTACTTTACATCCACCTGGAGGAGCAAGTGCTTTAATTGCGGTGATTGGTACATCTCAAGTTCATGACTTAGGATTCTTTTATGTAATTGTTCCAATTGGAATAGGAGCAATAATTATGTTAATTGTTGCATTGTTTGTTAATAACCTAAGTAGTAATAAAAAAAGACATTATCCAAAGTATTGGTAATAAAGAAGTAGAGTTATATTCTACTTTTTAAATAAAAAGTTTCTTTATTAACTTTTACACCATTTACAATAATACTTAAACTATGCACTCCTTCATAATACTTTCTTGTACTAATTTGTTTAAATGAATATTTTTTTATAAAAGATTTCTTTTTTTCTTTACAAAAACAAGAAGAAAGCATAAAAACTTTTTTTCCTATTTTATTATTTAATCTTACAAATTCAATTTCAAACTCAAGTCTTAAATTTCCTAATATTTCTGAAGAGCTTAATTCAAATGAAAAATTTAATTCATTTCCTAGTTTTACTTCTTTATCTAAAACAAAATCTATAACTTTTAACTTATCTATTTTTTTAAAACCAAAAATACCTAAAACTTCCTGATGTCCTTTTTTTAATAAAGTTCTACATCCATGTTTTAGTAATGAGTCAAGATTTTTGTTTTTATTAATATTTTCTTTTAAAAAGGAAATGACTAAAGCTTCATTATCTTTTGAGATATCATTTAAATTATTAGCTACAGATTTTCGTACATAAGCAGATTCATCATTTTTAAGGTTTTCTAAAATTTCAAAAACTAAAGTAGGATTGATTTTAAATGAAGGAAGTGCTATTGCCCAAGGAAGTCTAGGACGTGAGCCCTCAGATGAGAGTCTTCTTAGGTCTTCATTTGAAGACTTTGAGAACTTAAGCATTTTTAACATAGATTCTTTTTCATACTTTATTATAAAAGTTCTGATTGCAAATTCAGAAGAAGATTCTTTTGTGAATTCTTCTAAAGCATATAATGAGACTTTCACTTCGTTTAAACCAAATACTTCAACAAAATCTGGAAAAACCATAGTCACTAGTCCTATGTTTTTTCTATCTTTAAAATGTGATTTTACTTTTATTAATACTTCTATAATCTCTTTATACTCTAAAGAGGTATAAAGATTAATACAAGAAGAAATAAGTCTCATTCTATCTTTTAATTCTAAAGACTCTAAATTAAGATTTACTTCTTTTACATAAGCTTCTTTTTTAAAAGATTTATCATATATTAAAATCAAAGAAGCTAGCTCTTCTACAAAATCGAATGAGAATATATTTTTAAATGCTTCCATGTTTACCCTTAGAATATATGATTACTTTTAAAGTGCTTTAATATCTACATAAGATGAGTTTAATACTTTTACTAAATCATCTGCTTTAATTTCAATATCCAAACCTCTTTTTCCACCTGATACATAAATTGTATCAAATTTTTTTGCACTTTCATCTATTATTGTTCTTAATATCTTTTTCTGACCTAAGGGAGAAATTCCTCCAAGTAAATATCCTGTTACTTTTTGTGATTCATCTTTATTAGCCATTTTTGCACTTTTGGCTTTAAAAAAAGTGGCTATGTGTTTTAAAGACATAGATGAATTAACTGGCAAAACTCCTACAACTAACTCTTTTGGGTTTAGTTCAACAAGTAAAGTTTTATATACCCTATTCTCATTAACTCCTAGTTTTTCTGCGGCTTCTAATCCATAAGAGCTAACACTTGTATCGTGTTTATACTTATACATTTTAAATTCTATTTTGTTTTTTTTAAGTAAATTAATTGCGGCTGTCATATTTTTCCTTTTTTACCCTAAGGCTGTAATTTCTAATGATTTTAATCATTAGCACTATGTTTTAGCTTTTTTAGTCTCAGAAGGATTTGGACTTTCCCATTTAACTAATGTTGTTTCATAACCTTGTTTTGGATTTTTAGGAATTAAGAATGATAAAAATACTGAAATTATAGCGATTAAGGCACCTAGTATAAATACTAGTGAGTAGGAATATAACCATATTAAACCTAAGACTACGGGTAAAAATACAGCTGCAATATGATTAATTGTAAATGATACTGCACTTGATGATGCAAAATCTTTTGGATCTGCTATTTTTTGGAAATATGTTTTTAAAGCAATGCTCATTGAAAATAATAAATGATCAAGAAGATATAAAAAACATGCGAAATAAAGATTATCTACAAAAGCATATGATACAAATACTAAAACTAATCCTATATATTCAAATCTTAAAGATAATCTCTCAGAATGTTTAACAATAAAATGACCTATTTTTGGTGCAAAATACATATTTAGCATTCCATTAATAAATAATAAGATAACCATATTATGTATATCTACTCCAAATTTTTCAACAAGTAAAAATCCTGCAAATACTACAAATATTTGCCTTCTTGCACCTGCAAAAAATGTTAGTAAATAAAATAACCAATACTCTTTTTTTAATACGATTTTTTTATCTTGAATAACATCTTCTTTAAAGTTTTCGAATAAATACCAAGCTAAACATCCTAAAATAAACGTACCTATTCCAAAAAATACATATACATATTTATATTCAATAGAATAAACTTTCATCATTAAATATATAAGTATAAAAACAATTAAACCAACAAATGATTTAGCTGCAGATATTTTTCCTAAAGTAATAGCAGCTGTTTCTTTTTTAAGCCATTGAAGACTCAAAGACTGATTTATAGTTTCTAAATAATGAAAACCAGTTGACATAATAATAGTTGTAATATACAAACCAATAATACTAGGGAAATATCCTGTTATTAAAACACCAATACCTAAAGTCATCATTGATAAATAAGCTAATTTTTGTGCTTTAATAATATATAAAACAAAAATTACTGTAAAAGCTAAAAAACCTGGAATTTCTCTTAAACTTTGAAGTACACCTATTTCACTTCCTGTAAATGAAGCTTTGTCAATTACAAAATTGTTAAGTAAAGATAACCATGCAGCAAAAGAAAATGTCATGCTTAAAGAAATTATATATATTAAAAATGTTTTTGATTTAAATATACTCATGTTAAATAAACGCTCCTATAATTAATTTAATAGCTAAAACTGATAATAATATTTTAAGTACAAATAAAAACTTTTTACCATCTATTTTATTTCTTAAATAAGTTCCAGCATATGAGCCTAAAATAGCTCCAATAATCATGGCTGTTAATATAGAAATATAATCAATAAATACAAAACCAAAGAATATAAATACTATTACTTTTAATATATGAGTAAGTCCCATTAATGCAGCACCTGTTGCAACAACTTTATTTTTATCATCATAATCTTTTAATAAAAGTGTCATAGTTAAAGGTCCTGTTGCTCCTACAACTATAGATAAACCAGTTTGAAAAAAACCAGCTAAAAAATATGATTCATATCTTTTAATTCTTTGATTAAATTTATTAGACCATAAAGATAAAAGTATGTAAACTGCAATAAACACAGGAACATAAGATAAAGAAATATAATAAATAATACAAGCAAACAAAGATATACCTAAAATTGATCCAAATAAGAACTTAGGTATTACTTCTGTTTGTATATCTTTAAAACCAAATATTGCTCTTGAAAAATTACTAGACATTTGTGTTAGAGCATGAACTGGAATTAAAGCAGTAATAGGTAAAAATGATGGTAATACTGCTATTAAAATCATTCCACCTCCAAGTCCTACGACTCCGGCAACAGTTGATGTGAAAAATGTTAAAAGGCCTAATAATATCTCTTCTTGCATATATAATCCTATAAATGTTATATAATAAAATAGCAAAAACAAATTAAACTATGATAAATTTAAAATACTTAAATAATTTAATTTTTATTTAAACTTAGAGAGATATACTTTCGCGTTTTGTGTTCAAAAAAGGAAAACAACATGGATATTTATCAAATTATAGGTTTTGTAGGAATGGTCTTCATAGTATGGGCTTATTACATCTTACAAATGGGAAAATACTCTCACGAGAGTTTATATTACCAATTATTAAATCTAACAGGTGCAATTTTATTGCTTATTTCACTTTGTGTACATTTTAACTTAGGTTCTTTTATTATAGAAGTATTCTGGATTATTATTACTTTATACGGTATGTATAAAAATAAACAAAAAGAAAAAACTAAACAAGAAAAAAACTAAACAAATTAAAACATAAACACAAACAAAAGTAAAACACATATAAGAATATAATAGATACTGCTTATTGCCCCTTCTTGTAATACAGGTAATTAAAGATGATTCACATAAAATTACCACTTATCATCTGTATACAATAAAAACTAATCTACTAAAAAATATCTTTAAAACATCTAACAGATAAACCGTAAGCTCTATGACTAAAAAAACTATTAATTAATTTATTAGAAAAAAACAAATAATGTAAATATTTTCCATCAGTAGAATTTGACTATACTGTTCCACTATAACCTTGATACATAATCTTTCCATTAAAAGTACTATGATAACCTGAAAAGGTAGTTTTAAAAAGTTAAGAATTTTTTTCTTTTGACAAAGTTCCTAAATCGTTCTTTTCAGCTAAAAGCTCTTTTATATTTGGTATCGAAAAGCCATTAGGACAAAGATTATTAATATTATCTTTCCATAAATTATCATTTTTAGTTTTTAACCAGTCTATTCTATTTTTAGAATTTGATTTAATAAATTTTTCATGAGTAAGAATAGAAGTTTTGAAATAGAAGTAGTTAATAAACTATCTTTTTTTTCATGTCCATCAGAATTCCTTCCCCATTGATAATAATCTCCAAAACAATCTTCATCTTTAAAGTTTTTACAAAGTTAAACCATAATTTAAAAGTTTTTTATCTTTTCTCTTTGATTCTTCACTTTTTACTTTTATTAATATAAAATTAACTTTTGTAAAACTATTTTCGCCTAAAAAATATTTTTTTCAGCCTTATATTCAAAAGTATCATCAATTCTTTTTTTTAAAATAATTAAATGCATACCTTGACTTAGTTTTATTTCAGTATAACCATCAACTAGCATTGCAACTTGTTTATTATAAGAATAAATCATTACATCATTTAAATTTGAAGTAATTCTAAGAATAGCTGTATTTGAATAAAATTAAACAAAAAGATACCTTTTTCATTAATAACTCCTATGATTATTTAATTACTACTAAAGACTTATTAATTTTTTATAATATTATAATTC
>JABSOL010000165.1 GCA_013215985.1 Campylobacteraceae bacterium | reverse complement strand
AAGTATTATTAAAAGAAATTGATACTTTATATTTAAGAATTAAAAATTTATACGATAAGTCTCAGAAAAAAAGTGTATATGTTTTTGATAATAAATGGGAGTATTTTGCAAAAAGATTTGGTTTAAGTTTTTACTATCGTGAATCAGAACTAATTAAATCTCTTGAATTCTCAAAAATGCAGAAATTCACTATAGAAAACAATGTTCAATTGTGTTTAACAAAACCAGGTTTTGATTATTATATATTATCTTCTCTAGTTAATAATACAAATCTTAAATCAATAGAACATGATATTTATGAATATTCTTTATTAAGTAATATTTATAAACTATCTTTATTACTATTCTCTGATAAAAAATAAAATCTCTAAGGAAATAAAATGACTAATAATGAATTAATGAAAGAAGATTTAAAACATATATTTCATCCATGTTCTCAAATGAAAGATTATGAAACTTTACCTTTAATACCTATAAAAAGAGCAAAAGCTTCTTATTTAGAAGATTTTGATGGAAATAAATACTTAGACTGTATTTCATCTTGGTGGGTAAATTTATTTGGACATGCAAATCCTTATATAAATTCAAAAATAAATGAACAAATAGAAGAATTAGAGCATGTAATATTTGCAGGTTTTACTCATAAACCAGCAATAGATTTAGCAAAAAGATTAATTGATTTAACTCCTGAACCCCTACAAAAAGTATTTTTTGCAGATAATGGTTCTTCTGCTATTGAAATTGCTTTAAAAATGTCTTTTCAGTATTTTAAGAATAAAGGTGAGTCAAGACCTTTATTTGTATCTCTTACTAATTCATACCACGGTGAAACTATGGGTGCTTTAGCTGTTAGTGATTCTGGTTTATATAAAGATATTTATGAAGATATTTTAATTAAAACTTTACATGCCAAATCTCCTTCAATGCATAGTGAAGAAGAAGCTTTAGAAGACATGCGAAAAGTTTTATCTGATAATGTAGGAAAAGTTAACTCTGTTGTAATTGAGCCTCTTGTTCAGTGTGCTGGTTCAATGAGAATGTATGATGCTACATATATTACAAAACTTCGTGTTTTGTGTGATGAATTTGGAGTATTTTTAATAGCAGACGAAATAGCTGTTGGATTTGGAAGAACTGGAACTTTATTTGCAATTGAACAAGCGAATATTTGTCCTGATTTTTTATGTACGTCAAAAGGTTTAACAGGCGGTTATATGCCTTTATCTTTAGTTTTATTTACTGATGATATATATAATGCTTTTTACTGTGATTATAATGAAGGAAAATCATTTTTAGATTCACATTCTTACACTGGAAATACAATTGCTTGTGCAGTTGCAAATGCAGTATTAGATATTTTTGAGAATGAAAATGTATTAGAAAATAATTTAGAAAAAATTAAATTTATAAAAGATGAAACTGAAAAATTCAAAAGTTTAAAAGAAGTTGTAGAAGTTAGGCAAAGAGGAATGATTTGCGCAATTGAATTAAAAGAATTTGAACTAGGCAAAAGAGTTAACTTAGATATTTTTCAAGCTGCATTAAAAGAAGGGATTTATATAAGACCTTTAGGAAATGTAGTATATTTTATGCCTCCTTATTGTTTTACAAAAGAAGAATTAAAGAAAATGATAGATGTTACATATGAGATCATTAAGGCGTTATAGACATAATTTGGATATAATGCAGAAATATTATTTAAAATAGAAAACTTATAGGGGAATTATTTAATGAAAAAATTATTTTTAATTATCGGAGCGCCAGGTTCTGGTAAAACTACAGATGCAGAGTTAATTGCTGCAAAACATGAAAACATTACACATTATTCAACTGGAGATATGTTCAGAGCTGAAGTTGCTAGTGGAAGTGAAAGAGGAGCTTTAATTGACTCTTATGTTTCTAAAGGTAATTTAGTTCCAATTGAAATTGTAATTGAAACTATTGTAACTGCTATTAAAAATGCACCAACTCCTGTTGTTGTAATTGATGGATATCCTAGATCAACTGAACAAATGACAGAATTAGATACTTATTTAGCTAATGATAAAGAAGTTGAATTAGTTAATGTTATTGAAGTTGAAGTTTCTGAAGAAGTTGCGTGTGATAGAGTTATTGGACGAGCTAGAGGTGAAGATGATAACGTTATTGTATTTAAAAACAGAATGAAAGTATTTACTGAACCATTAGAAGCTATTCAAGCATTTTATGAAGATAAAAACTTATTAACAAAAATCAATGGTGAAAGAACTATTGAAGAAATTGTTGACGAAATGGATGCTTTTATTCAATCTAAAATCTAATAGTAATTAACAGAAGTGTTTTATGCACTCTGTTAACTTCTTTCTCACTACTTTACAAATAAATAACTTTAATTATCATCTTCTTAATTATATAAATACCCATAATGCAATATTTTTTACACATTTTGACACCCGTCAAGTATAATATAATTTTTTTTAGTTAATATATAAACATAAAGAAAATTAAAGGATTCATATGTTTAAAAACATGTCAATAAAAAACAAAGTTATTTTACTTGTTATTTTACCAATTATATTTTTAGTTATGTTATCACTAAAAATTATAATAATAGATTACCAAAAAGTATCATCTTTAAAAAGTTTAGATATGGGAGTTAAATTATCAACTAAAATTTCATCTCTTATTCACGAAACGCAAAAAGAAAGAGGAATAACTGCTGGTTATTTAGGTAGTAATGGCAAAAAGTTTTCTATTAAACTAGAAAATCAAAGAAAACTTACAAATAATAGATTAAAAGAGTTAAAGACATTTATTAAAAACAATGAAATGAGAGATATTTCTAATAATCTTAATATTTCTTTATTATCTGCTTTAGATGATATAAAAAAGATTAATAGAACTAGAACTCTTGTTACTTCTTTAGATATGCCTTTAGGAAAAGCACTTACATATTATACAAAGATGAATGCAAAATTCTTAAATATTGTAATTGAAGTTTCAAAAATTTCAACTTCTCCTCTTGTTACAAAAGAATTAGTATCTTATTCTAACTTTTTATTGAGTAAAGAAAGAGCTGGAATTGAGAGAGCAGTTGGTGCAAATACACTAGTTAAAGACAAGTTTGGGGAAGGTATGAAACTCAAATTTAGTGATTTAATTGCTGCACAAAATTCATTTATGAATAATTTTTTGAAGTATGCAAGTGATGATGCAATTAGTTTTTATAATAAAACATTACAAGGAAAAGAAGTTAATGAAGTAAATAGAATAAGAGAAACTTTATTATATTCTGGAAAAAAATATGCTCTTGTATCTCAAATGAAAGAACTTGTTGGATATGGTGGTTTAATTCATAATTTTAAAAACTTTTTAATTAGTGGAAATTTAAAATATGAAAAGAAAATTAATAAACAATACAATCAATTATTAAGATTAATAAATGAATATAAGAACTTAAAAAATATATCTTCAAAAGAAATGTCTTTATTAAACAATATAAGTTCTGTATTTAAAGAATATTATATAGGACTTCCTAAAGTTGTTGAATCATCTGCAAGTAATTTAAGTATTAAACAATTAAATGAAATTGTAAAAGTTAATGATGGACCTGCAATTAAAGCTTTAAATATTTTAAATAATTCATTATTCTCTGTAGATTCTTTTTATTGGTTTGAAACAATTACATATAAAATTAATTTACTTAAAAAAATCGATGATTATTTAGCTAATGAGCTTTATTCTACTATTGATAAAGAACTTAAGCTTGTAAATAAAGACTTTTATTTTGTATTGTTTTTAACATTATTTGCAATATTTTCTGTTGTTTTCTTAGGTATATATGCAATTTTATCAATTACTAAAGATTTAACACTATTTAGAAATGGTTTATTGTCTTTTTTTAAATATGTAAATAAAGAAGAATCAACGGTTTCATTATTAAAACTTGATACAAAAGGTGAAATTGGAGAAATGACTGAAGTTGTTAATGAAAATATCACAAAAGTTAAAAAAGGTATAGAAGAAGAAAAAGATGTTATTTCTAAGACTATTATTTTATTAAGAGATTTAGAAGAGGGTGACTTTTCACAAAGAATATCAGTAAATACATCTAATTCTGCATTAAGAGAATTAACTAATTTATTAAATAAAATGGCAAATAATTTTGAAAAAAATATTGATAATGTATTAAAAGTTTTAAATGAATATTCAGATCATAATTATTTAAATAAAGTTGATACATCAAATACTAAAGCACACTTAGAAAAACTAGGAAAAGGTCTTAATTCTTTAGGTGATTCAATAACTGAAATGTTAGTTTATAATAAAAGAATTGGTTTAACTTTAAATTCTTCATCATCTAATTTACTAGAAAATGTAAATGTATTAAATGAAAATTCAAATGAAGCAGCAGCATCATTAGAAGAAACAGCAGCAGCCTTAGAAGAGATTACTTCAACAATTATAAATAATACTCAATCAATATCTCAAATGAGTAAATATGCTTCATTGTTAAATGAATCAACAACATATGGTCAAAATCTTGCTAATCAAACAATGAAATCAATGGATGAAATTAATGATCAAGTATCTGCAATTAATGAAGCAATTTCAGTAATTGATCAAATTGCTTTCCAAACAAATATATTATCTTTAAATGCAGCAGTAGAAGCAGCAACAGCAGGAGAAGCAGGAAAAGGATTTGCAGTAGTAGCACAAGAAGTTAGAAACCTTGCATCAAGATCCGCAGAAGCAGCAAAAGAGATAAAAGATTTAGTAGAGAATGCGAATACTAAAGCTAGTGAAGGTAAAAAGATTTCTTCATCAATGATTGAAGGATATTCAGAACTTAATAAAAATATTGTAAAAACAATTGAATTAATTAAAGATGTTGAATCTTCTTCAACAGAACAAAGAACAGGAATTGAACAAATTAATGATGCTGTTTCAAAACAAGATCATCAAACACAACAAATTGCAAATGCCGCAAGTGATACTTATGATATTGCGATGAATACTTCAGAAATTGCAAAAAAAATAGTTAAAAGTGTAGATGAAAAACAATTTAATGGAAAAGAAGATATTCTTGATAGAAGATCAAGCAGTATGGATTTAGGATTTAAAGGTAAAGAAAAAAGACAAGCAGAAAAAACTCTTCATTCAGATGTATCAAATACAAGAGATAAAAAAGTAAGAATAAAAAGTGTAGATGTTAATTTTAAAGGGAATGAAAAAAGAACTTTAGAGAAAACAATAAAATCTTCAAGTTTAATAACAAATAAAAAGTCATTTGTTGCAAAAAAACAAGATGATGAATGGGAAAGCTTTTAAGCTTTTCCTCTAGATTTTTTATCTATTAAAAGAATATAAACTCTTTATACTCCTTCAAATCAGTACTAATCTGATACTTTTTGCTACTTTTGATACTTTTAAATTTCAATTATTTATAATAAACAAGGTATTAATAATTTAATGATAGTTTTAATGTAAGATTAACAAATAAATTTTAATAATTAGGAAAACTATGTTCGCAAATATTTCAATAAAAAATAAAGTTTTGTTTTTGGTATTAATACCAATTATATTTTTAACTATTATTTCACTACGATCAATAAATTTTGATTATGAAAATGTACAAAAACTAAAAAACTTAGAAAATGGTGTTATTTTATCTACTTTAATATCAACATTTGTTCATGAAACACAAAAAGAAAGAGGAATGAGTGCTGTTTATTTATCTAAAATAAATGCAAAGTCAAAAATAAAATTATCTTCACAAATGAAATTAACAAATGAAAAATTAAATGAATTAAAATTATTTATTAAAAATAATAATGAACAGGTTGGACCGCAGTTATGTGAATAATCAAAAATAAAAACAATGTTGTGTACTAAAAACAATAATGAACATGATGGACCGCAGTGATGTGAATAATAAAAAAAATAACGCATTAGATGAAAAAGAATACTATTTTTTAGG
>JABSOL010000164.1 GCA_013215985.1 Campylobacteraceae bacterium | reverse complement strand
AACGAATTAACTTAAGTTAGCTAATGGATACAATTATGTCGTTATATATTGTTTTCATTAAAAAAAAGTATAAAGTATAAAAATCCCTAATATAAGGGGATGAGTCCTATATTATGAAATGTTTATGTATGTAAAAACATTTCAAACTAAGCTTTATTTAAGTTTATGTTTTTTATCTAATTAAACTTATTTTTAATACTTTTGATGCGTATTTAAAATATTTACGCATCATATATGAGGCGTAAAATATATTCTCTAAAATTTACTTTCTATCCATTCTTCTATTTTGTCTTCTGCCCAAACTGTTATTCTGGGACTCAGTTTAATAGGTTTAGGAAATTTATTCTCTTTAACCCATAACCAAATTGTACTTTTTGCAACACCTGTTTTATTCACAACTTCTGAAACCCTAAGATATGTACACATTTTAAATCCTTTTCTTTTTGCTGTTTAAGCAGGGGTAAACCCTATGATCTTTATATACTTTAAAAAGTATCAAATCTCAAAGATCAAACTCTGCGTTATATTCATTAATTGAAAGTATTTCTCCTTCAAGTAATTCTCTATTTATCATTTCATTTTTTACTAATCCATAGTGATGTAAGTTATATTCTTCTATATCTTCATTCATATCTAGATAATGTTGGTATAAATTCATATCACTCATTTGTACTACTGGTTTAATTGGATCAAATACTACAAGTTCATTATTAAAAGTAATATATTCAACTCCATCAATTCTAATAATAGGTTCTTTATATTTTTTCTTATAATTTAATTTAAATCTTGAATCTCTTTTTACTTGTTGCACTATTACTAGTGCTTTTGTATAAATATTTCCTATTGCGTCATAGATTGAATGTATCTTGTTAGTTTCTTTATTTAGATAAACTACTAGTTCTCTATCTTTATACATTTGTGTAAGCTCTAGTAAGTCATAACGTCCATTTACACACCTATATACATCTAAAGATATTAATGTTCTGCTTGTATAAAATCTTGTAATTGAGTTATATACATACCATAAAGATAAATCAGTATATTTAGAATTAGGATCTCTTAAATCATCAAATGTTTTTAAAATATATTTCATTAAATATGCAATAGGATTGTTAATATTAGTTTCAAACTTAACTTGTAAATTCTCATATTTGTTTTTAAAATACTCTTTAAACTTAGCTGCTATTTCTTCTACTTTATCAACTGGTACAAACATAGAAAAATGTAAATGTGGAGTTCCATCTTTATGTGGTTCATATACTCTGAAATAACATTTGTCTTCTTTTTTAATATCTCTAAATACTCTTAAGTCTAATAATCTCTTAAACATCTTAGATAAATATAGTGCTCCTGCTTTTGGAGTGTGTTCAATATCATTTATATAATTAGAGTTTTTATACCTATTAGATTTTTTTTTGTGATAAGAACTAGGTAATGTGATAGTTCCACATACATTCTTCAAATCTTTATTATTAGCATAATGATATAAAGACCAAACTCTATGATTTACTTCTACTATATATCTATCTGAGTTATGATAAGCATTTTTAACAAATGAACTTAAGGGTATATCGTTAGAACCAAATGAAATAAAATTGTTCTCTAAAAACTTTCTTTGATAATTGATTTTATTAAGTGCTAATGATCTTGTAAACTTTGTGATACCAAACATCTTTTCTCCTTTTATTTATCTTTGACGAAACTTTTTTATAGTTAATCTTAGTTCTACTTCCTTCGTCAGTTTCGTTTAAAATAAAATATTCTGATAATTTTTCTTATGTAGTTCTTAAATAATGTGATTTAGCAAAATATCTTTTAGTTCTATAAATGTAATATGAACTTAATACTTTAGAGTTTGTATGTTTAAGGAATTTTCTAAAATGTACAGGTGAGTAATAGTGATATTTAATTTGTTCAGGATTACTTGATTTTCATGTATTAAAAAACATAAAAAATCATTCTGTTTTAAGAATAAAAGACTTATTGCAAAAAACATTCCAATTTGGTTATTAAGTGTAAAAAGTAAGTTTGAAAAAATATTGTTTGAAGAAATTGAAAAAAGGATTTAGATTGTAATAGTTTTAGGTTATTAAGATAAATATCTAATATATTAATTGACTCTATATGATTATAGTGTCTATTGATTTTTTTCATAAGAAGGAATAAATAAAATATTAAAGAAAATGACACTTTGCATGAGCTTAAGTGTGATTGCCAGTTTGGTAATATATCATTATTTAGATAGAATATATTACTAAATAAGGGATTAACGCTTAACATCTTAAATTATTTCACTTCAACTTAATAATAATTATTAACACTAAAATTGTATTCCACTAATGACTAAAAGTCAATAGCTTTTGACCTGTTATTTTAAATATAAAGGAAAATTATGATTATAATTGAAGATATTATAGAAAATATCAAGAAGATATTTTACCTTAGAGCAGACAAAGAAGTAGCCCATTTATTAGGCATTGAAACATCACATTTAAGTAAAATGAAAGTGCGAAAACATATACCTTATAAAGAATTATTTTTTCTTTGCGAAAAAGAGAAAATTGATATAACTTTTTTATTTTATGGCAAAGAAATTAAGGTGAAAATGAACTATAAAATCAAAATTGATGAAATTATTGCTAATTCTAGTGAAAAAGAGTTGGAGATTTATTATCATATTTTAAAAGCTGAGCAGTTAAAAATACAATAATTAAATATTTTAAAAACAGAATCCTTATTAAATGAGACTACTATTGTAAATTAGAAATAGAATAAAAAACAAATAAAGGAACTTACACTATCATTAGTAACGTTTGACTTCAGCGACGATCTGCGTTCGCTGCAAGAATTTGTTATCATAAATATTTATTGTGAAGTTTTTATATAATAGAAAAAGTTTATTTAGTTTATTTAGTTTCTTTCTTTTTCCCAAAGAATTGTGCAAAAGCAATACCTACAGTTGAAGTTAAAAAGAGTCCAGATACTATATCATTTCCAATACTTGCAAAATATGCACCACCAACTAATGAACCAACACCAATTGAATAAGCCATAAATTGACCTAAGAAAGCATATCTTCTGATAAAAGGTAGTTCTGATTTTCTCATTTCTTGTTCTTCATGTTCCAAATTAATAATTTTATTTTGAACATCTAGTTCTTGTTGTCTAAAGGATAATATCTTATCAACAATATGAGGATAAGTATCTTGCATTCTTTGCAATGCATCCATTTCTGAGGCACCTAAATGATAAGTGTTATTTTGTTGCTGAAGGGTTACGTTAGCTGTATTCTGCTGTGATACTTTTTTTCTCTGTGATTTCGTTAATTTTGCCAATTGTTAATTCCCTGTTAGCATTTATTTTTTGGTTAACTTGTTTTGAAATGTTACCTAGTTTTTTTGTTTCTGTATAAATCAGGGGTCTAAAAGCATTTGTAAAACCCATTAAAAAAGTATTAATTTTACTACTCATTATAAAACCTCCTCTAAAGTTATGTAAATCATGTATTACCTATTCTATTTATTATTCTAACTATTTATTCATAGTACATTTTATACAAGTATACCTTAAAAATAGGAATAAAACTATTCTACATAGTAATTATCTAAAATAATGGCATCTTGTTCAATTAAGTATGATAACGTCTTGCTAACTTGCAGCTAACTCAGCACAATATTTGTGTGATAATGAGAGATAGCGAATACACAAAAGGCGGGCTGAGTTAGCTGTCAATCTTGAGCAACTTGTTAGATTAATTTCAATAGCGGGATATTGTACCTAATATAATATTCCATAAAATCAATTACTTCATGTATATGCCTGTTTGTATGCACGCAATATTTATAGTTACCAGTAGCACTAGATCGAATTATAAAACTATAATTTAAATTAATTTTAAATTCAGATCCATCTTCTATCATTTTAGCATAACTCAAAGGTATAGCCTCATAATCAAGAACCTGATTTACTTCTTCAGCCATAACTTTAAAAACTGACGATAACCAAGGTATCAACATCATATTTTCTTTAAAATTTGCTTCGTTATCAATTTTTTTTCTTGTACTTACTAGTTCAGAAAGAATTGAAGATTTTATTTTTTCTACGCAAGTAAGTTCTAATTGCTCGACTTCAGATAGTTTATGAGCTGATAGATCAAAAAAACCTTTGCTAAGTGATGAAAAATTACTTGCGTCGTATATATTAATTTGTTGCTCTCTTATCGAAGCAATCAAAGAATTATAGTACTGCTTTTTTTCATTAAATAAAGAAGCTAAGAAAAAGTTTATGTAAATACAATTTTTACAAATAGAGTAAAGTGCAAGGAGTTCATTGATCAAAATATCTATTATTTT
This sequence comes from Campylobacteraceae bacterium, assembly GCA_013215985.1. Lineage (GTDB taxonomy): Bacteria > Campylobacterota > Campylobacteria > Campylobacterales > Arcobacteraceae > NORP36. The sequence goes on along the minus strand of JABSOL010000164.1, from coordinate 1,615 downwards.
ACAGATTACATTTTTTGATATTGTTATCCTTTCAATTGCTTTAGTTAGTTTTATTGTATCCCCAATTTTTTCTCCATGAATCATGTCCGACTTAATATCTTTTGCACTTTTTAATATCTCAAAAGCTTTTTCATTTTCATGATTGAGGATGTACACAGATGCCAAGTTATAGTATAAGTCATGATTATTATAATAGAATTTTATTCCTTTTTTAAATATACGTAGTGAATCATCTAATAAATTTAATTCTTTATACTCTAACCCTATAAAATTAAAAATAATAGCTCCTTGTATAGCTCCATCATCATGTTGGTTATTATAAATTTCCACTTTGTTGCTCCTGTAATTTTTTTAAGGCTAGTTCAGCAGAGCTTATTTGGCTTGTATACTCTATCATTTCAGAAAAAAATATTTTCGATGAGTTCTTATTTAATGGTTTCCCTTTGGCGGATATTTTAAATTTATAAATATAGCCTTCTTGAAATGTTAATGTTACAAGAAAAGAATCTATATCATCTACTTGATACTTAAATTTACTTATATCTTCTTCGAACTTAATTGGATACTTACCTTCTTTCGCCTTAATCTGTGCAGTACCATTGATTGGAACAACTGGTGCTCCGGGTAGTACTTCTTTTAATTCAAATTGTTGTATAACACCCTCAACAACAATGTTTACTTCAGAAACAAACATAGGCTTAGAGCTAGAGTTATATATGCTAAAACTGAGCAATGCTGTATCAGAAGCCCAGTTTGGGCTGTCTATAGATTCTATATTAATATCTATTTCATTGAGAATATCTGTTTTACTAGATAATTGTTCCAAAAAAAACCATACGGCAGTTATTCCTCCTAGTATTGTTGCAATAGCAAGTATTAACTCCATATTCACCCTCCTTAAAATCTAACGTTTAACTTCATCGACGCTAGCATTCAATACTAGTCTCCGTTATAATTTTTACTTATGGAAATTACATTATTATAATTTGATACCTTTAGTTTAATTGTAGAACATAAAAGTCTAATAATCAGTATTTTTTCCTACATAACTATATACTTAAATAACTTATAATATTATTAATAATAATATATAGAATTTCATTTTTAAACTAATTATCTAATATCAGATACTTTTAATATTATGAGATAATTATCTTTACTTATTTTTTATTTTAAGGAGGTTCTTTTAGCATATAACGTGGGTATTGAGGAACAAAATAAGTAACGGTCAACTCCAGTAAATTGTTTGCATCTATTGCGAACAATTTAACCTAAAAGTTTTCTCATCTATTACTTCGTTTTCCTCCAATTTATTGTTATGTGTGGAACTTCAATTATAAATTTAAATTCCTACTGTCTTCACTAAAAAACTTTAATTTGATATGAAGCTTTTAATAGTCTTATAATTGTTAATGTCAAAGACATAAACAATCAGAATATGTTAACTTTTCATAATCATTGTTAAGAAACTATCATTTAGCTTAGACACATAACTAATTTATTAATGGTATATAATATATGAATTACCCTTAATAATAACTATTATCATACACTTTTAGTGCAAGATTAATGTATCATACTTTTTAGTTAATTTAGAAGTTAAGAGAAAATATAA
>JABSOL010000163.1 GCA_013215985.1 Campylobacteraceae bacterium | reverse complement strand
TCTTGGTCTAAAACTTCTTCTAAATCTTTTTTAATTAAAAGTATAGTTTATATATCTGCATTTATATTATATATGCCATTTATATATGGTAAATATAGACTATCTTTTATGTTATCAGAATTATTTTTATATATATTTTCTATATCGTTTTTAATGTATCTTTACAATTATCTTATAAATAAAAGTAAAACTTATAAATCAAAAAATATAGTAATTTATGGAGCTGGAAAAGCTGGTTTACAACTTGAAAATGAGTTTTCAAGTTCAGAATATAAAGTTGTATGTTTTATTGATGATGATAAAGTTTTACAAAATAGATCTATTGATGGGATTTCCATTTTATCAAGTAAAAAATATAAAAAAAAATATGCTAAGTCTGAATTTGATATTATGATTATTGCAATGCCTTCTGCTTCAAAAGAAGAAATTAATTCTATTTATGAGAATATGGATAAAAGTTTTAACGCCATTAAAATTTTACCATCTTTAGAAAATATTCTTAAAAAAGAAGATTTCTCAACACAGTTAAAAGATATTACAGTTGAAGATTTACTTGCAAGGCATCCTGCAGATTTAGATAAAAAACAAATAAATTCGTTTATAAAAGACAAAGTGATTTTAATTACAGGAGCTGGAGGAAGTATTGGTTCTGAGATTTCAAGACAGTGTGTTAAATTTGGAGCAAAACAAGTAATATTACTTGATCATAGTGAAATTAATCTTTATACTATTACTGAAGAATTAAATGATTTTAATATAGTATCAGTTATGAAATCAGTTGTAAATAAATATATTTTAAAATCAACTTTTGAAGAATATAGACCTGAAATTGTAATACATGCAGCAGCATATAAACATGTACCTTTAGTTGAAGATAATATATTAGCAGGGATAACTAATAATATATTAGGTACTAAAAATTGTATGGATTTAGCAATAGAATATAATGTAGAAAAATTTGTATTAATTTCAACAGATAAAGCTGTACGTCCTACAAATGTAATGGGTACAACTAAAAGAATATGTGAACTGTATGCTCAGAATGTTGATTCAAAAAATACAGAAATAGTAGCAGTTAGATTTGGAAATGTATTAGGAAGTAGTGGTTCTGTAATTCCAAAGTTTAAATCTCAAATTGAAAAGGGATTAAATATAACCGTAACGCACCCTGATATTACAAGATATTTTATGCTTATTCCAGAAGCATGTGAACTGGTATTACAAGCGGGAAGTATTGGAAAAGGTGGAGAAATTTTCATTCTTGATATGGGTGAACCTATTAAAATTGTTGATTTGGCAAATAAAATGATAAATTTATCTGGACGTGATGATATTAAAATAGAGTTTTGTGGCTTAAGACCAGGTGAAAAACTTTATGAAGAGTTATTAATAAATGATTCAGATAAAAAAACAGCTTATGAATCTATTACTGTTGCAAGTCCAACTCTATTTGATATAAATGAATTAAATAAAAAAATCGATAAATTATTAGAAAATGAGAATATTCTTGAGGTTTTAAAAGAAATCGTTCCAGAGTTTGATCATAAATTAAATAAATAATATATGAGGTATTTGAATGACTAAAATATTAAAAAATATAAAACTTGATTTGAGTAGTATTTTGAACTACTTTTTTGTGCTGTATGCTTTTTGCCTACCATTAAGTAGAGCAGGAATATCATTTACTGCAGGAATGATTATATTATTATGGCTTGCCCAAGGTAAATATAAGGAAAAAATTAAAGTACTTTTAGAAGTTAAGTTTATAGTTGTTGCATTGCTTTTAACAGCTTATTTATTAGTATCATCTTTTTGGGGAGATGTATTGGAATACAATTTTTCAAACTTTAAAAGATTTTGGTATTATCTTATATTATTTGCAATTATAACATCAGTTAAAAAAGAAACTATTATGTATATGATTTCTTCATTTTTTTTAGGAATGTTAATTAGTGAAATAATCTCTTATGGTTTAGTATTTGAATTATGGACTACTAATCATGGAAGTGCTTCTGATCCAAGTCCTTTTATGAATCACTTATCGTATACTTTATATTTAGCAATAACTTGTGCTATATTATTAAGTTCTTTTATTTTAGAAAAAACTTCTAAATTAAAAAGACTTTATTATGGATTGTTTTTCCTAACTGCTACTATTAATTTATTTTTAACAGGTGGAAGAACTGGACAGATTACATTTATATTTGTTATTTTGATGCTAATTTTTACAAATATAAAACATAAAGTTTTAGCTTTTGTTATAAGTGTAGTTTTATTATCTTCTGTATTTGTAGGAGCATATAATTATTCAGATACTTTTAAGAGTAGAGTTGGAGATTCGGTTTATGATTTAAAGCAAGTTTATAATGATAAAAACTTCTCAGGATCTTGGGGGCTTAGACTTAGTACTTGGGTCGCTACTTATAATATATTAAAAGATAATATATTATTTGGAACAGGTATTAGTGATTTAAATATGGATTATATAAAATATGTTGTTAATAACCCTGATATTAGAGTTGATGATCCTTCTGTAATGTTAAGAGCTGGTTATCATAGTGAAATAATTGAGGTTACAGCGGCTGGTGGATTAATTGGATTATTCTTATTTTTAAGTTGTTTTTATTATTTAGCAAAATTAAAGATTAAAAATATGGAAATTAGAAATATAAAAACTATTTTAGTTACAGGTTTCTTATTTTCAGTGATATCTGACCTATTTTTAAAACAGCAATTTGGCGCTAATTTATTTATTTTATTTGCAGGAATTATAATAGCTCAAAGTAGATTTGAAGAAACAGAGACAAAAGTTTAAACACTTTTGTTTCAAAATTTAATTCTTCTTTTTAGTCCTTATCAATTATATCTCAAAATATTTAAAATCAAAACTTATTATTTTAAAAATAGAAGTAAAAATTAGCTATACTTTCTAAAATATTTTTTATAAAAGAGACTATATGCAAATAATAAAAAAATGCCTATTCCCAGCAGCAGGATACGGTACAAGGTTCTTGCCTGCCACAAAAGCCACTCCCAAAGAGATGCTTCCAGTTTTAACAAAACCTTTAATTCAATATGGTGTTGAAGAAGCAATTGAAGCTGGTCTTTCTACTATGGCAATTGTAACAGGAAGAGGTAAAAGAGCAATAGAAGATCATTTTGATATCTCTTATGAATTAGAACACCAAATAAAAGATACTCCTAAAGAACATTACCTAAGAGAAATTAGAGAAGTAATAGATAAATGTACTTTTTCATATACAAGACAAATTCATATGAAAGGCCTAGGCCATGCAATTTTATGTGGTGAAACTTTAATTGGAAATGAGCCTTTTGCTGTAGTTTTAGCAGATGATTTATGTGATAATACTTGCGAAGAGAGTGGAGTACTTTCTCAAATGGTAAAACTATATGAAAAACACCAATGTTCAATTGTAGCTATTGAAGAAATTCCAAAAGAATTAACAAATAAATATGGTGTAATTGCAGGTAATGAAATAGAACCTGGACTTTTTGAAATAACAGATATGGTAGAAAAACCAGATCCCCAAGATGCTCCTTCAAATCTAGCCATTATAGGTAGATATATACTAACTCCAGATATCTTTGATATCATAAGAGTTACAGAACCTGGCAAAGGTGGAGAAATACAAATAACAGATGCACTTCGTACTCAGGCGAAAGCTGGAAAAGTATTAGCTTATAAATTTAAAGGTAAAAGATTTGACTGTGGAAGCGTAGAAGGGTTTGTAGAAGCTACAAACTATTTTTATGAGAAGGAATATAAATAATATGAAGATTACAATAGCAGGAACAGGATATGTAGGTTTATCAAATGCTTTACTTTTATCTCAAGATAATGAAGTAATAGCTTTAGATGTTATAGAAGAAAAAGTAAATAATCTTAACAAAGGTATATCACCTTTTGAAGATAAAGAAATACAAGAGTTTTTAGATAATGCTTGCAATCTTAACTTTAGAGCTACTTTAGATAAACAAAAAGCTTATAAGGATGCAGAGTTTGTAATAATTGCAACTCCTACAAACTATGATGAAAATACTAACTATTTTGATACTTCTCTCGTAGAACTTGTTATAAAAGATGTCTTAGAAATAAACCCTAAGGCTACAATGATTATAAAATCAACAGTACCAGTTGGTTTTACAAAAGAAGTAAATAAAAAGTTTAATACAACAAATGTATTATTCTCTCCAGAATTCCTAAGAGAAGGAAAAGCATTATTTGATAATCTTTACCCTTCGAGAATTATTGTAGGTGAAAAATCACAAAGAGCAGAAACTTTTGCAAAATTATTAGCACAAGGAGCTTATAAAGAGAATATAGATATTTTATTTACAGACTCAACTGAAGCAGAAGCTATTAAACTTTTCTCAAATACTTATTTAGCAATGAGAGTAGCATATTTTAATGAATTAGACTCTTATGCTCAAACACATAATCTAAGTTCAAAAGATATTATTAATGGAGTAGGTTTAGACCCAAGAATTGGATCACATTATAATAATCCAAGTTTCGGTTATGGTGGTTACTGTTTACCAAAAGATACAAAACAGTTAAGAGCAAATTATAAAGATGTTCCTAATAATCTAATTTCTTCAATAGTAGATTCAAACTCTACAAGAAAAGATTTTATAGCAGATTCAATAATTGCTAAAAACCCTAAAATAGTTGGAATTCATAGATTAGTTATGAAAAGTGGAAGCGATAATTTTAGAGCTTCTTCTATTCAAGGAATAATGAAAAGAATAAAAGCTAAAGGTATTGAAGTAGTTATATATGAACCAGTACTAGAAGAAAATGAGTTTTTTAACTCAAGAGTAATAAAAGACTTAAGTGAATTTAAAAAAATATCAGATGTAATAGTAGCTAATAGATTAGCTCAAGAAATAATGGATGTTAAAGATAAGATTTATACGAGAGATATATTTAATAGCGATTTATAATTTATCGAACTTAATAAAAAAGAATATGTTTGAATAATAATATTCTAGATAATTCTTTTATGGACTTAAAAAGTATAATATGAATTAAATAATTAAATATAAAAAGTTTGATTATGGCTTGTTAATTGTAATTGGTAATTATTATATAATTTTAAGATTATATTTATTCTAATACTAGAAAATTACAATTAGGTTAAATATGAAATACGTAAATTTTTTGGCTATAAAAGTACTAAATTCAATTTTACTACTTACTTTAATTGGTTGCGGAAGTTCATCAAAGAATGAGAATAAAAGTCCTTCAAAAAAAGAAACTCAAGTTACTGTTGAAAGAGGACCTGTTTATGGTGCTCTTGTAAAAGATGTAAATGGGAAAATTGCAACTGCTAGTGATACAGAAAATATTTATACATTTACAGGTACTCCTGCTTATCCAATTACTGTTACAAATGGATGGATTGATGTTGATGGAGATAAACAATTATCTTCTAAAGATATTAGTTTAAATATAGTAATGAAATCTTATACAAATAATGTAACACCTGTTACAACATATTTAGCAAATGGAAATCAATCTTTAAGAGAAAAAAAACTTAATGATTTATTATTAATTGCAAATGAAAATTCAAATAAAAAAATCACTAAAGATGATTTATTAAAACCTGCTTCTATAAGTTCAAAAGAAGTACAAATGCTTATTAATTCTGTTTATGCTCAAATAATTGAAGAAAAATCTAGTGATTTTGAAGTAAGCGCAATTATGGAAAATTTAAATGAATTTAAAAATCTTAATCTTGATTCATCTTTGTCTGCTAAAAAAAGTGCTGAATTTTATGAAAACTATTTAATTAATGAGTCTAGTATTAAAGAAAAATTTGTAAGTTCTAAAATAACAAATGATGAAATAAATAATTATAAGATGCCAGTTTTAAATATTAAAACTATTAATAAAGATGAACAAATTGTAGTAATTATAAATAATTTCCCTTTAGCTTCATTAGAGTATGTAAGAAAAACATTTAAAGATTTATATGAAGAA
>JABSOL010000162.1 GCA_013215985.1 Campylobacteraceae bacterium | reverse complement strand
ATTATCAGATATTCTCTTTATCTAAAATCATTTTATATAAATAGTGTTTTATATCACTTTGTTTCTCTTTACTATTTTCATAGAATTCATATTCACTAGTTATTTGAAAACCTAGTTTTTTATAACAAGATATTGCAACTACATTATCTTTATATACATTTAATTCAAAAGAAAATATACTTAAATCTTTAATACTTTTATTAATTGCCAAATCAATTATTATTTCTCCAAAAGATCTTTTTCTAAACTCTTGTTTAACAAGAATTCTACAAAGTCTAAATCTTGAAGTTTTAATCTTTACTAATTCAATATAAGCTATTTTTTCTTTATCATATTCTAAAAAGTATTTTTTACTTGATGTATCTGTGATTTCTTCTTTTTTTAAAGGCCAAGACATATCTGGACCTGCCCATATTAAACACTCACTCTTACTTTTAATCCAAGATTCAAGTATTTCAAAATCATCTTCTTTAAATTCAATTATATTCATTATAGAACTCTCAAGATTTTACAGTTACATAAGTCATCTGACTCATAAGCAGTTTTTTGCCCTGCTTTTAAACCAGGATAAGGAAATAGTCTTACAGTTAAGGGTTTATTTAATCTATTTGCATAAGTTCCAGTATCTCTCATTAAAGCAGATATTTTTTTAATTGAAGTATTACCTGGAATTGGAACAGTATCTAATCCAATTCCACAAACAGCAGAATTACTTAATAAAGTTCTTATATCACATTTGTTTTTACTTACATCTTTTGCTAAACCTTTATCTTCAATAACAGCTAACATTAAACCAGAAAAGCCTACAAGAGGAATATTTTTAATACTTTTAAATACTTTAGTTAATAAAGATGAAACTTCTATTGTTCCTGCGTTCCCAAAATGTTTTACACCTAAAAGTTTATATACTTTAACCATAGATGAGCAGTTTTTTGAAGGAGCTGCTGATGAATCAAGTCCTACAAAAGAAAAATTTTCATTTGTAAAGTCTTTTATAATTAAATTTATATCATCAATAAAAGACTGTAAAGATGTACTCATATTTAAATAAGCATTTTTAAAAAATTCATTATGGTTTGAATTTGAGTATTTCCCAAGATCTTTTAATACAAATACTAATAAATCTGGTGTTTCTAATCCTATTACATAAGAGTTTTTAGATGTTGAATTAAAATATGATGCAGGGAAATATGGAATAAATTCTTTACAGTTAAAATTAACAGTAAAATTAAAATTACCCTCACCTCTTGGAGTTATTTTTGAAATTCTATTTACACAAATAGCACAGTGTTTAATCATTTCATTATCTAAAATTCCAAACTCATTTACTTTTATATTAACGCAAGCATTACACAAGTCCCCAAAATCTCTTATTAGTTCAGGTAATAAAGATATTTCTTCATAAGTTTTAGCTTCGCCAATAGCAAATCTAATTCTTAGTTTATTAAAAGATATAGAGTCAATTATATTTTTAATAAACGTTAGGTCTTCTTTCGCATTTTCTAAAGATGAAGTATTTAAGTACTCTCCAAAAGAATTTGTTACTATTCTTATAGATTGAACTGTATAATCTTTATGCTCAAAATTATTTGCTAGTTCTTTACAAAAGTCACAGGCTTTAATAATTTCCTCTGCCCAAGTTGTTTTGTCTTTATTTAAAGATAAAAATGTTGTGATTGTTCTTATTTTACATAAGTTTTTGTTTAGCATTTATTTCCTTTTCTTTTAGTTCTTTTTGTTTTATTTTACTTAAATTATTTACTACTAAATCATATGAATCATTTATCATTCCAAATACTATTTCATCTTTAATTGAATCATCTACATATATAGAAATCCAATGTTTTTTGTTTAAGTGATAACCCTCTTTTATGCAAAAATAAATCTCTTTATATATATTAGCTTCTAAAGGATCACACTTTAAGGATATTCTTATTTTGTTTTCATGGTAAGAAAGCAAAACAAACATTTTATCTTTTACTTTAAAAACCATAGTCTCCGATGTAAAAGGAAAAGTTTTTATAGATTCTATTTTATTAAGTATAAATTCTTCTAAGGTTTTAATTTTCATTTTTTATTCTTTATAGTATTTTTAATTATTCATAATAACTAAATTATTAAAAAAATTATCATTCTATGATATACTTTATAAATTTTATTGGAGATTATTATGAAAAAAGATATTGTAATCATTGGTGGAGGCGTAGTGGGGCTTATGTCTGCTTATTTTTTATTAAAAGAAAATCAAGATATTCTTATAATTGATAAAAATGAAATAAAAAATGGTGCATCATTTGGAAATGCTGGTTTATTATCTGCTTTTGCTAAAAATCCTTTATCTTCTCCAGGAGTGATATTAAGTACTTTTAAACTTATGTTAAAAGGAGAATCACCTGTAACTCTCCACCCTAGTTTAGATATCAAATTATATTATTGGTTATACGCATTTATGAAAAATGCTAATTATAAAAGACTTAATAAAACTTTAGCTTTATTTGAGAAAAATGGAGAAAAAGCTATTAATTCATATAAAAAGATGAAAACAGAAGATGATATGAATTTTTATTTTAAAGAAGATGGTTTATTAATGGTATATACTCAAGAAAAATCATTTCAAGATAAAATAAAAATATCTTCAGATAAAAACTTATATACAATATTAAATAAAAGTGAAACAAAAAAATACTTACCTTTTATAAATGATAATATCATAGGATCTGTATTGTTAAAACAAAATGCCCATTTAGATCCTTCATTGTTAATGAGTGAACTAAAGTCTTATTTACTAAAAAAAGGAGTAGAGTTTGTTTTAAATGAAGAAGTCTTAGACTTTAAATTTAAAAAGAATAAAATTACAAAAGTTTATACACAAAAGAACTTTTATAAAGCAAATACCTTTATTTTAGCATCTGGAGCTAATGATTCTTTATTTAAAAAAACAAATAATTCTTTTTTAATGACCAAAGCTAAAGGGTATAGTCTTACATTTGAGATGAAAGAGGAACTAAAACCAAAAACTTCTGCTTTATTTGCTGATTTATTTATAGCAGTAACTCCTAGAGAAAAAACTGTAAGAATTACTTCAAAGCTTGAACTTGGATCTAATGATTTAAAAATTGTAAAAAAACAAATTGCTAGTATCAAAAATAATCTATTTTTATATACAAAAGATTTTGAAATGAAAAATATTGTTGAATGGTCTGGGTTTAGACCTCTTTGTCCTGATGATATGCCAATACTTGGGTTTGATAAAACATATGTGAATTTAGTGCACGCAAATGGTTTAGGATGGTTAGGAATAACTTTTGGGCCTGCTATTGGAGAAATTATATCTGATTTAGTATGTTTACATAAAGAGAATAAAAAGTCTGATGATATACTTTTATTCTCACAGTTTTATCAAGTTTAATATTAATAAACTAACTTATTACGTCCACTTTGTTTAGCTTCATATAATAAATCATCTGCTTTTTTATATATTCTATCTAAGTCATTGTTTAACAATGGATCAATTAAAGTAAGTCCCATTGATACCGTAACAAAAGAAGATACAGAACTATTTTTATGAGCAATCTTTAAATTTTCTATTTTTATTCTACAATCTTGCGCAATAGAAATAGCATCTTCTTTATTTTTTACTTTAAATAACATAACAAACTCTTCTCCACCTATTCTAAAAGTAAAATCATCAGGTCTATGTAAAGTTAATTTAAGTACTTCTGCTACTTTTTTTAATGCACTATCTCCATCTTGGTGGCCATAAGTATCATTATATTGTTTAAAATGATCAATATCTAACATTACATAAGCTAAAAATATCTTATTTCTTTTAGCAATATTAAGCTCTTTTGGAAAAATATCATCAAAATATCGTCTATTATGTAAAGATGTTAATGAATCTATATTAGAAATTTCTTCTATTCTTTTTTTACTAGAAATATCATGAAAAATACAAGTATATGAAATAACATCATACTTATCATTAAATACTGGATGAAGATTATATTCTAACCAATTAATTTCATTTTCAGAATCTAGTTTTTTAACTTCACCTTTCCAATCTTTTCCACTTCTTGATATTCTTATAATCTCATTTTTAAGATTTTTATCACAGTCATCAAAAATAAAATAAGAAGAAGTATTAAGTAAATCTTTTTTTGTATAAGACAAATATCGAGCAAAAGCATTACTTAGATCAATAATTTTAAAATTCTCATTTAAAGTAGCACTCATTATGTTTTGATCAATTAAATGAAAATGTTTTTTTATTTCACTATCTGTTTTTTTAAGATTTTTAACTAATAAAATTAAAACTATTATTGTAATAGTAATAATACTTAGAAGAATAAAAGAAATTAACCTAATAGAAGAGTTTTTTGTTTCTATTGCATTTTTATTAAAAAATAAAGCTTTAGCTTTTGCATAATTAATTAATTTGTTAACTTGTAAATTAATTTTTTCAACATGAATCGCACCTTTATTTTTAGTAATTAAAGCAGCTGCCTCTTTATTATCTGAATACATTAATTGTATAATTTCATCTCTTATTGGTTTCCAATTTACAAAAGCATCAAAACTTGCTTGAATATCTTTTTTATCACCTAAATAACGATCAAATATAATTTCGAATTCTCCATATATAATAATTTCACTTTTATTAACTTCATCAATTGCCAATTGAAGTTCTTCTTTATTAGTTGATAAAGCAACATCTTTCATATATCTATGCATTGAAATTAAATTTGATTCTATTGTTTTAGTAGCAACAGTAACAGTATATGGATGATCATAAAGTTTTTGGGAAAGATCAGCTAATTGACCCATTTTAAAAATAGAGGTTAGTCCTAAAACTATTAATAAGATAATTGTAAGAAGGAAATTAAAAATAATCTTATTGTACATAATATCTCCTTTATTTCATATATTAATAGAATAAGACTTAAGAATCGTTATTCTATTAAGTTTTTTTGAGGTTTTCCTATATGATAGCCTTGAACATAATCAACTTTAAGTTCATATAATAAGTCTTCTATTTCTTTACAATGTACTTTTTCAGCTATTGTTTTAAGGCCCATGTCATGAGCAAAGGAGTTTAGATTTTTAACAACTTTATATGAAGATTTATTCGTATGAATATCTTCAACTAAAGAACCATCTATTTTTAGAAAATCAATATTTAGTTTTGAGATATATGTAAAGTTTGAATAACCAGAGCCAAAGTCATCAATTGCTACTTTAACATCATATTTTTTAAGTTTCTTCACAAAATCATTAACTATATTAAAGTCTTCTATTTCTTCTGTTTCTAAGATCTCAATAATAAATCTATTTCCAATATTATATTTTTCTATTTGTTCAATTAGGTATTTTGTAACATTATCATCTACCATATCTTCTATTGAGAAGTTAATAGAAAAAGATATTCCTTCTTTTTTAGAGAAAAATTCAAAAGAATTTTTAATCATCATAATAGTAAATCTACTATATTGTCTAGATTTTCTAGCTACATTTAAAAATTTATCAGGTGTATAAATTACGTCATCTTTTTCAAGTCTTGCTAATACTTCATATTTATCAATTTTTGAAGTATTAACATCTTTAATTGCTTGAAAGAATGGAATGATTTTATTATTATCTAAAGCATCTTCTAGATTTTTTGTCCATTCTATATGTTTTGAGAATTGATCATCATCATAAAATGATTCTTTATACACTTTAAAACTTTTACCTTGAGCTACAGCTACTCGTACAGTTGCACTTGTTTTCTCAATTATTAGTTTATCTATAGTATAAGCAATAGCTAAAGTTATATTTATTTTAACTTTTATATCTTCATATCTAAAATCGTAATTATCTACAAAAGAAACTAATTCTTCACAAAAATTATTATCTACTTCTTTATTTAATAAAATACCAAATTCGTTATTTCTTAATTTATATAAAATTCCAATATCATTAATTTTATTTTCTAAGATTTTAACTAAGTCTATAATAATCTTATTAGATAAATCTTTTCCATAA
>JABSOL010000161.1 GCA_013215985.1 Campylobacteraceae bacterium | reverse complement strand
GTCTTAACAATATCTTCATTTGAAAGATTTTTGAATAAATCTAAAATGTTATTTGATTCTTGCTCATATATAAAATAAGAAGCAAAGAATTTTTTCCCATTTAATAAATTATATTTATTTTCAAGTAAAGATCTTTCTTCTTTATTATTAAAGGCAATAATAACTTTTACATTATCTTTAAAAGATTTTTTTTGAGAGAATAAATAATTCTCTGATTTTTTTTCATAAGATAACTTTTTAATATTTCCTGATTTTTTGTATGTAAACTCACTTGCATTTAATCCTACAATTAATGCTACTAATAATAATAATTTTTTCATTTTAATCCTTTTTATATCCTACAATATTTAGTTCTAGTTTCGTAATTCTACCTTTTTCATCATTATCACTTGTTGTAACTTCTAATTTCCAAGTTCCTCTTGGATTTTCATCTACAAAAGCAACAGAAGAAAATCTATATCCATTTTCTAAATCAGCTCTTCCTTCAAAAGCAGTTTTTGAATTAGTTAAAATTCTTGATACTGTTCCTTGAGGAGAAATTAATTTAATTGATACTTTTTCTAAGTTTTTAATAGTAGAATAAATAGTAATTCCTACCCATTCTGTTTTATTGATTTTATCACTATTAATTCTAATCATTTCTAAAGATGTATTATCATCATTACTTATAAGTGAACCATCATTTGTATTTTCTGTAATTTTTGTTAACTCAAATCTTTCAGGTAAGAATTCAAAATTATCAGCTGTACAAGCTTCAATCATTCCTTTTGGATTAACTAAACCAAAACCATAATAATTACTATGACTTAATCCTGCTGCATTTTCAACATATCCAAAACCATTATCTAAATCTAAAACTGGAGTAGTTTTATATGCTGGAACATTTGGTGCTGGTATTGTTTTATTTTCATAATTTATATCAATTTTCTTAGAATGGTGAGCAATTAACCATTTTACATCTCTATAACTAAGATTTGGACACTCACCCATAACAAGAGCTAATGCACCTGATGTTACAGGTGTTGCGGCACTTGTTCCATCAAAACCAAAAGTATAGTTTTTCTTTTTATCATCATTCCAAGTAGTTTTACTTTGACCAGTTCTTGTAGTTGTTGCCATTAAAGCAGATGTATTGTTTTTAACACCACCACCATAACCAGATACTAATACATTAGAACCTTGAGTTGAATATTGTGTTACAACATTTTCATTTCTTACAGCTGCAACAGTAATTGCATATTGTGAATTTCTTAAATATGAAGTAACAGCATCATCAACATAATCTTCTACAGTACCTTGGTTAAATCCACCATTTCCTGCTGCAATTAAATACATTCTTCCTAGTTTTTCACCTTCTCTAGAACCTGTACCAGAACGCATATTTGTAGCACCTTCTTTCATAACTTCTTCATATTCTTCATATTTATCAATACTACTTCCCCAAGAGTTATTAACAATACTAACTTTATCATCTCCACCTAACCATGCGATTTTAAGTTCATCAAGATCAAAGTCTAATCCTCCACCTGTAGGAGTTTTTAATTTGAATGCACTTAGTGTTGCATATGGTGCTACACCTCTTAGTCCAATATTATTAGAACCATCTGCAGCAATTAATCCAGCAACTTGAGTTCCATGAGAATCTTCAATTTTTGAAGAAGTTGGATCATTAATTTCTTCAGTAGTTTTACCATCTTCTAAAGCAGTTTCAGCATTATATGAATTTGCTAAGTCAATTCTATTTTTTAAATCTTCATGTTCATATTCAACTCCATCATCTACAACTCTTACATGAACACCTTTACCTACAATTCCTTTAGCATATAGTGATTTTACATCTAGGTCATTTCCTCCAAGAGTATAAATTCCATGAGTATTAACAACAGATCCTGTATCATTTAAATGCCATTGATATTTTGAGAATTCATCTTTTGGTAATTTTGTATCTTCAGAATGATTAAATTCAAGATTTACTAATTTTCCTCTTGTTTCATCAATAGCTGAATCTTTTGCTTTTTTAAACTGTGCATTTATTTTATTTTGAAATTCTTGCGTTTTTAATTCAATAACACTTGCTTCATCATATAATTTATAGATATCTCTAGCAATAGTAATTGTATTTTCATTAATATTGTTACTTTCTTGATATTTTGTTAATAAAGAATCAATTGTTCCTGCTTTATCTTGAATACTAGAACTTAGGTATAAATATTTATTTACCATTCTTTCTTGTAAAGTTTGATCATTTTTGATTCCAAGAGATAGTGCTTTTACAATATCTTGAAGTGCATTTGAAACTTTATATAATTTTAAATTAGCATCAGCATTTCTATAATCATTTGAAAATTTATCTAATTCAATATCTAAAGAATCAGAAGCCGCTTTTGAAAATGTAGTCATAAAAATTCCTGGCATACTAATTCCAGAGAATAGGGCAATAGCAGATGAGTTCTTAAATGTTGAAAGAGGAGTTAAATTAAGATTATTTGTACTTCCATCTCCAGAAGATGCAAATAATATTCCATCAAAAGCTTCATTTTTTTCGTTTAGTCCACCTATTGAAACAATAGAATTACCTTTCATTCTGTCTAAGTCATCTTCACTAACTGTTAATGTATAGTTACCATCTTTATCAGTGCTTGTGTTTGCTTCACCTTGATCTAATAATCTATTTTTATTTTTATCTAAAAACACTGTTGCTTCATATGGATATAAAGAAATTACTTTTCCTGAAACATCTACAGATTTTCCTTCGATTTCTACATTAGGAATTAAATCAGGTGCATTATTTGTTTTTATATCTTTTTTAATATTTTTAATATCTTCAATTTTTATAGTAATAGATTTATTATCTACATTCTTTTGAATTATTTTTGCAATATTAATTCTTTTGTTTTTAATATCTTCAATTGATACATTTTTATAGAATTCTACTAATTTTTTAGCTTCAGAAACTTTTTCATTATTAGTTTCATCATAATATAAAGTAAGTGCATTTTCAAATGTTTTACCATCTTCAATAAATTCAGCTAATTTATCTAAAATTTCATTTGATTTATTATCAATAGAAAGAATTTCAATACTTTTTTGTAAAGCAACATTTGCTTTATAAATATGTTCATTACCTTCTGCTAATGGATCTTTATATAAATCTTTTTCATCTAAACCAAAGTTTTCAGCTATTATTCTAGAAAAGTTTTTATGTCCAACACCTTTCATACTTCCACCAGAAACTATTTTTAATGCAAGAGATACTTGAAAAGAACTAAGAGGAGTGATGAAAATAGGTGCATTTAAATCTTTTTTACTTGGATTCATTCTATACATAGTTTTAAGTTCTTTATTTGTATCCGTATCAATTCCACCTATAGCAATAATAGAATGTCTAAAGTTTGCTTTTGTTGGATCAATATTATTTAGTTTATATCTACCAAATTCATCTGTTGTAGATTTTGGTTCATTTTCATCCCATGTATTATTTTGATTATAATCAAAGAATACTTTTGCACCTTTAATATATCCATCAACAACTCTTCCTGTTATCGTATTCTTCTCTATTTTAACGTCTTCTATCTTTTTAATTGTATCTGTATTTGTACTTGAATCTCCACCACAAGCGGCTAGTGTTAAAACTGCGCATGCTGCTAAAGATAGATGTAATAATTTATTCATAATGCCTCTTTTTATTTATTTGAATATTTTAAGCCCTAAGGCCTAAAATATTATTTTATTAATTTTACGTTAATTGTATTTGAAGTTAATTTTACTTCATTATATGTAGCTGTAACTTTTATTTCTAAAGTTTCTTCTACTTCTGTTTTACCTTCTTTTAAGAAGATACCCATACTAGTTCCTAATGATTTTATTTCATAATTTGAGCTTTCTTTTACAAGTTCAAAATTAAGATCATCATATTTTAATCCATTTAATTCTTTTACAATGTCTAAATCTTGGCTATAACCATTTGCTCTAAATTCAAAAATTTCGCCAGAATAACCTAATTTGTTTGTTAAAATAAAATCAGAGTCTTTTAATTCAGCAGCTTTTATATCTTTTAATACAATTGTTACACTAGCTTCATTACTTTCTCCTTTATCATTTTTTGCTTTAAGTGTTAAAATATACTCACCAGCAGGTACAATTTTTTCTTTATTTAATACAATGCTAAAATCACCATATAATTCTTTAATTATAAAATATTCATTTTCATTTCCAGAATTAATCTCAAATGATTTTATTTTTGTATCCCCTTCATTACTAACTAAGTATTTTAATTTTAATAATTTACCTATTTTACTTGCAAAAAATTCACTTTTTTCATTAGTATTTGTTAAAGTAGGTTCTATTTCTGGAAGATTTTTTAATTGTAGTTCAAGATATATACCTTTTTCATGTGATTTTACTTCAAGTGAATCATCCCATGAATAATAGTTATAGTTATAATTTTTATTTGAACCAAATTTATTATTAGCATATACATAAAATTTCTTTTTATTTAAATAATCAGATGTACCTTCATAAATCAATTCATCTGTATTTTTAATTAAAACTTCACCTTTTTCATTTATTTTAAATATTGAAGATTCAACTCCTGCTTCATCTGTAATAAAGAATTTTAACTCTTCATTTGATCCTTCTTCTAAAGAAATTTGTCCAACAACAGTATCATTAGCTTGTTTTTCTATAAATTCAATAGTTTTTAATGTTTTTTTACCAGAATAACTGTCTATTCCAAAAATAACAAATCTTGGTTTTTTATTTGTATTGTCAATATCATAAGTAAATAAATCATGCTCAATTTTTGTTTTATCTTCATAAGTTGACATCTCTTCTGTAAATGTAATATTTATTTTTATAAATCTTGTACCATTAGAGATAATTAATCTATATTTCTCATTATCAAGTATAATATCAGAACCTCTTTGTTTGATATTGTTATCTCCATCTTTTATAAAATAACCATTTTCATCTTTTAATTCTTTATCTTCTATTGTTCCATCTTCTGATATTTTTTTTGCACTTACAATATAATAAAAACTTTCTTTTTCATCACCTGTAATAATTTGATAACTACTAGAATTTGTAGCTATTTTATTTGTAATACTAAATGATCCATATCTTCCAAATGAACTTCGGATCATATTAAAATCAACAACATTTTTCTCATCTACATAAAAAGTTTTAATAGCTTGAGGAATAAATTCAACATCTTTATTTTTTGCTTCTATATCTTTTATAGTATCATCATCCATTGATCTAACACAAAAGAATCTTGCTTTTTTATTTGTATCATAAGCATATTTATATGATCTATTAAATGAACCATCTTGAGCCCAAGGTGTTCTTTCTTCATTTACAATTGATGAAGTAGAACTTAAGAATCCTCCACCTGAATTATTAGTAAATGTATTGTTTCCTTCATTCGATATTGAGAAAAATAATTCATTAATATTAGGTAATCTCCAATCATCATATCCAGCTTGAGTAGAATCTTGACAAGTTTGTATAGCATAAGTAAATGTACCTGTTTTCCCTATGTTCTTGTCATCTTTATTCCCATAATTATCTTGTTCTTCTTGTGTGAATTTTTCATCTTGAAACATAAGTTTTGTACTTGGATCAAATGATATGTTTTCACCTTGAAGATCAATTAAATTTTCTTTTGAAGTATTTGGATAAACTTTAATATTTGTATTTATATCTCTAACACATTTCATGCTATAGTTTTTATCTACATCTGTAATTAAAGCAGATCCTCCTGTACCACCATTTTTAGAAATTGCTAATCCATATCCTTCATGTAAAGTACTAGGAGTTGAAGTTATTATTGGCTTATCATTAGGAATAGGGTTATTAAAAATAGAATTCTTTTTATAAGAAATACTAGTAATTGTCATAGCTTCTTTTACATTTGGTAATCTCCAATTTTCAAAACTTGCAGATTCTAGTTTTGCACAATATTTGATTGCCTCAGAAAATGAAATTTTAGTATTAATACCAGAAGTAAAAGGAATATCTTCCCACTGAAGATTAGAAACAGTACTTCTTAAAGTATTATCAA
>JABSOL010000160.1 GCA_013215985.1 Campylobacteraceae bacterium | reverse complement strand
AATAATGCGGCATTCCACTACTGCCACTGTGACGTTCGCTTAGCTTGACATTTTTTATAACTAAAATGACTTTATCACTTTATTTTCATATTTTCTATTTTTATGACATATTTAAACACTAAAATTTACTAATAAACAAGTTATATGTATTTTTGATACTTTAATCTATTGTATTAAATTCTAATATGTATCTACTTATTACCTTTATATATATACGGATTTACTTTTAAATTTCCATTTTCTCTATTACTTGAAGAATTATATATTTTAATAATTTAATTAAACTATATCAGAACAAGTAATTTTACTTATTAAAAACCTTCTAAAACAATCTTACCTTTAGTTTTTCCAGATTCTAAAAAAGCATGTGCTTTGCGTATATTTTTTGCATTAATAGCTCCAAGATTTACAGAAACTGTGCTTTTAATAATACCTTTATCAACTAAATTTGAGACTTCATTTAGTAAATTATGCTGTGCTTTCATATCTTCTGTTTGAAACATAGATCTTGTAAACATAAATTCCCAGTGAATTGAAACTGCTTTCATTTTAAAGGGCATAATACTAAACTCACTTGGATCATCAGTAAGACCAAATCTACCTTGAGCTTTGATAATTTTTACAATTTCCAATAAATGTTCATCTGTATTATTAAGACAAACTACATAATCAACTTCTGGTAAATTATACTTTTTAAACTCATCACTTAGTTTATTTTTATGATTGATAACATGATCAACGCCCAAATCTTCTAACCACTGTTTCGTTTCTTCTCTTGATGCAGTGGCTATTAGATCAAGATTTGTAAGTTGTTTGATAAGTTGCACCATAATAGAACCAACTCCACCAGCAGCACCTATTACAAGTATACTTTTACCCTTTGTTTTTTTGTCAACTAACAAACGATCAAATAACATTTCCCATGCAGTAATACTTGTAAGTGGAAGAGCTGCAGCTTGTGCAAAAGATAAAGATTTAGGCATTCGTCCAACAATACGCTCATCTACAAGATGAAGCTGTGCATTAGTCCCTGTTCTAGTTAAATCACCTGCGTAATAAACTTTATCACCTATCTTAAATAAAGTAACATCAGATCCTACTTCTTTAACAATACCAGCAGCATCAAAACCAAGAACTTTCCATTCTCCATAAGAAGGAACTGCTCTTTTTCGAACTTTGATATCAACAGGGTTAACAGAGATTGCTTTGACTTCTACTAAGATATCACGAGCACTTGCTTTTGGTACAGCAAGTTCTATATCCTGAAGTGATTTTAAATCTTCGATTGGAAGATTTTCTTGATAAGCAATTGCTTTCATAAAAATTCCTTTTTTTACTTATTCAATTTATAATACTTTCTAGAATTTTAAACTCATACATATAAATGAGAAAAATTTATCTTGCAAATTGAACTTAATATATTTTTATATTTAAAGTCTACTCTTTTTAGTAGTTTTTTAAGTAGTTTTTATAATTTAGATAAGTTCATTAAGTAGTTCAACAAAATCAGGATTAACAATAAGTGGCCTAGTAATTGCAATCAAATTTACCTTCACTTCCTTTTTGTGGGCTCTAGCATCCAAAATATACTAAAGTTTTATTATATAGAAGGATAATTGAGTATTTTATCTTTTTGTAAGATGAAAGCCATTTTGATGAGGCCAAGAATAAACATCTAATAAAACAGCTTTTTCTTTAAATAAAATGTCTGCTTTTTTTTGTGCTTATTTTTTGAAACATATAACTGTTTTAAACGTCCATTTTTATCTGTACAATAGATACACTCTTCGCTTTGTGTATGTCTACTTTTAGGAGATAAATGCAATAAATTACACTTATCACATTGATATTAAACTATGTCCATAACGCTTTTTTGCATATTTTGCTGAATCTAAAGATTAATCTTTTGAAGCAAAAAAGCTTAAAGGTTTTCCATCATGATTACTAAAACAAGTTTCACTTTTTACATTCATATTTTCTCTTTTTTTTAATTAGCTCTATTTCTCAAAGCTAAACAATAAATATGTAATTTAAACTTGCAGTTTAAATCTAAGATACAGAGATTTTTATTATTGTTTTATATGATACAAAAAGCAGATTCAGACACAAAATGTTGAACAGTACCATCAACACTCAACATTAGCTTTAAATGTTGCTGTTGATATATTCTCTAGCATTATTGATTTGTTAGTTTTTCTAATTCCATATCAGTTAATCCAGTACTTAATTTAATAGTTTCTATATCTACATTCGCATTAAATAATTTTTTCGCAATCTTTAACTTTTCTTCTTTAATCTTTACTTCACTTTTTAATCTCTCTTCTTTTCTTGCTTCAATTCCACCTGCAATATAAGTACTTTCATAAATACTAGCTTCTCGTCTTAAATTTTCTTCTCTTCTATCATAAGCTAATTTTTCATCATCTGGCATATTTAGATAGTCTAAAGTTTCTTTTGCTTTTAATAATCCTTTTGCTTTTGGATTATCAGAAATTGTTTCATTTTTTAAAAAGTTAATCCATTCATCTAATGTATCTTTTGACTTATCATCAAAATTTTTAACTTTGATTAGATAATATTCAGGATATATTTTATTTATCTCATTTGTTTTATATAAATCTTTTTGTATTTGGCTTAAATATAGTTTATTATGAGTATGTATACCTTCAAAGTTTGTTGTACCTTTGTAGATGTAATCATCTCCATCACCAAAGTCAAAGTATAATATATTTATTGATATTACTTTTTTTATTTTAGAGTAGGCATTACCTTGTGATATATGTTCTATTACTACTTTACTTGTAGCATATAACATTCTTTGCAGATAATCTAATTCTCTACTATATTGAATTTCTATTATTACTATTTCATCATTTGAATTTTTTACTTTGATATCTACTTGATTACTTTTATCATCTTTCATATCTTTATTCGATTCTGATTCTAGTATTTCTAAGATTTTAATATCTTCTTTTAATAGTTCAGATAAAAAGCCTTCTAATATTTCAAAGTTTGCTTTACTTCTTAGTATTCTTTTTATTGCCCAGTCGAATGAGATTAATTTTCTTTGTTTTGACATTTTTATTTGCCTTCTATTATTTTCATTATTATATCTAAGCTTTTATAAAGGTTGATTTAAGTTAAAACAAATAATTTTAAGAAAAAGACTTTAATTCCTTCTAAATTAACATCTTTTAAATATATAAAACCATCCCCTACAAAAGCTCTTATATCTTTTTGATTAATTTTATAAGAATTGGACATAGTCCAATTCTTGCACTGCAGAAAAACCAAAAGATTGTCTTTTTTTGCAATAAGATCTAAGCATCCGTCGTTAAAAGATTTTTTCATAGCTCTATCTTCTGCATCATATTTGACAGCTTTATATTTTCCCAATATAAAAGTTTCATAATCATTCCAATAGATTTGTCTTTTTTGATGATCTTCTATATTACAACTTATTCCATCACATTCAAAATATGTTCTACTCCACCTTTAAATTGTCTATTAAAAAAGATATATTCATCAATATAAGTATGCACAGGGTATGCATCACGATTTTTGCTAATTTGATTAATCATAATTTTTCACCCTCCAAAATTCCAATAAGGATTTAGTATACGAATGCATTAAATGCCAATGGACAATTGTATGTTCAATCTCATGTGAGTTATTTAATGATTCTGCTTGTTTAAGATGAATCCACGCAGAATCTAAATCATTCAACTTCATTAAGATGTCATAGGAACTTACTTATACTCCATATAGTTCTATATCCATATTTATATAAGTTCATTAAGCATTTCAACACTATATGTCTTTAACTCTACATTATTTTTAATCTTTTCCATATAATCAGGATTAGCAATAAGTGGTCTACCAATTGCAAGTAAATCAAATTTACCTTCACTTATAGCTTTACTTCCTGTTTGTGCACTATAACTTCCAACACCTACTAAAGTTTTATTATAATTCTTACGTATATATTCAGATGCACTACCTTCAAGATAGTCAAACCGCATACTATCATCAAAAATACCAAGATGTAAAAAAGCTAAATTACGTTTTTCAAGCTCTTTTAATAAATAGTCAAAAACTTTACGATCTTTTTTATCACCTTGAATATAGTGATATGCTCCAGGTGAAAGACGTAATGCGGTACGATCTTCTCCCATTTCTTCTATTATTGCATCTACTACTGCAAGTGCAAAAGCTGACATATTTTCAGGAGTTTTTCCATATTCATCATCTCTTTCATTAGAAGAGTAATGTAAAAACTGATCAATCAAATAACCATTTGCACCATGAATTTCAACACCATCAAAACCTGCTTCTATTGCATTTTTAGAAGCCAATTTATAATCTTCTATCAAAACAAGTATCTCTTCTTTTGATAATTCTTTTGGAACTGTATAATTTAATTCTGGTGAACGTTTTAGAGTTCCTTCAACAGCAATAGCAGATGGTGCAAGAGCAAATTCTCCTTTAAAAAAATAAGGATGTGCTAATCGTCCTGTATGCCATAATTGAGCAAATATTTTTCCATCTTCTTCATGTACGGCTTTAGTTACTTCTTTCCATCCTGCAATTTGTTCTTTTGTAAATATTCCAGGAGTATTAGGATATCCTTGCCCATCAGGTCTTATAATAATAGCTTCTGAAATAATTAATCCCGTACTTGCACGCTTTGCATAATACTCAGCCATTGCTTTTGTTGGAACTAGATTATCATCTGCCATAGAACGTGTCAATGGAGCCATAAGAATACGATTCTTTAAAGTAATTGTTTTGTTTAGTATTACAGATTGAAATAAATTATCTATCATTTTTTTTCCTTGATATCTTAATATTAAATAATACTTTTATTGCATAGTTTTAAATTATGCAATATTATTAATTTTGATTTAATTATATCTACTTTATATATTTTACTTGATTTTTGAGCCTATATGAACTCACATCAATGAGAATAGATCTATAGAATGTTACCAAATAGATCTTCACAATAAAGAACATATTTAGTAACTTCATATAAGGAGGAAAGAAAAATTATTTCAATATTTACATCTATTGGAGAGATACTAGAAAGAAACTAAATTCAATATATAGCATTAGGAATCTAGCTTGAGTATTTTATCTTTTTGTAAGATGAAAACCATTTTGATGAGGGCAAGAATAAACATCTAATAAAACAGCTTTTTCTTTATATAAAATGTCTGCTCTTTTTTGTGCTTTATTTTTAGAAACATATAATTGTTTTAAAGCTCCATTTTTATCTGTACAATAACTACACTCTTCACTTTGAGTATGTCTACTTTTAGGAGATAAATGCCATAAATTACACTTATCACATTGATATGGTAATAAACTATGTCCATAACGCTTTTTAGCATATTTTGCTGAATCTAAAGCTTCCTTTTCTGAAGCAAAAAAGCTTAAAGGTTTTCCATCATGATTACTAAAACAAGTTTCACTTTTTACATTCATATTTTCTCTTTTTTATTCTCTTTATTTTTTTAATTATATCTATTTTTTAAAAGCTACACAATTAAATTTAATAAAAGTATTTTATTTTTAAAATAAACTCTCAGGATAGTATATGAAGATTTAAATATTTGATAAGATAATCTTTAAAAAACTCTTATCATAAGATAAGTTCTTTAATATTATCATTCTTTTATTCAGATACCATTGTGAATAAGAGGTGATTGATCTTGTCCAGTCTAGAATAGGTAACCAATTCTTAAAACCATTCACACCCTATTATGGATGGGTAACTGAATTTCATACTCTTTTACAATTGAATATCTATCACCCTCTAAATTATATTTTCAACTAAATCATCAATATTATGTCCAGCAATAGCGCCACCCCCCCCTAGTGTCATTAGAATTGTTGCTACTTTACTATTTTTACTAATTTCTCCACTCCAAATATAATTCATTTTAAAAGCATATTTATATAATGCACAATAATAAGATATCATTGGTATATAGGAAATTACAATAATTAAAAAATCATACATTTTAATATTCATATTAATTTCACTAATTCCTTCAAC
>JABSOL010000159.1 GCA_013215985.1 Campylobacteraceae bacterium | reverse complement strand
AAAAACATAAATAATTACAAATAAAGTTAAAAGAAAAAATACTAAAAAATACTTACTCAATGAATCTAAAGATATTTTAATTTCACTAGGAGGATAAGATATGTCTAAAACTCCATTAACATCACCTATTTTTGAATTCGTATGACAAGATAAACATTCTTGTTTAACAAGTATTGGATAAAGATATCTAATAGATCCATCATTTAAGACCATAAACTCTTTATTACCTTTCATGGCTTTTTGGATAAAAGAATCATTTTCAATCATTTTTTTATCTTCTTCAGGTATTCCAAACATTTCTGTAACATCTTGGCTTCTATAAGATTTAATTTTTAAACCTTCTCTTATATGCTCAAGTTTAAAGATAATCTTATTTAAATCTTTTTTACTCCATCCTTCTTGCATTCTAGTATTCATAATTTCAAATATTAATTCAGAAGTTTTTAAAGCATCATCTTCACCTAAATCATTTAAAGCTATTTTTTTGACTAATATAGAAGATAAAAGTATAAAAATTATACTTAAAGAAATAATGGTAAGTGTGATTCTAAACATTAGTTGTTTATTTGTTATAAGTCTTTTATTGCTCATTAATTTCTCACATGTAATTATTTAACTTAACATATAAACTTATATTTATTATTAAGCTAAATATAATATATCCAAAGTAACTTATAAAAAGATTATTTTATTGATTAAATATTATTTTTCTATAATTTAATCATATTTAATACTTTTACAATGCTCTATAATTGGAAATAGATCATAAAAGAGATGAAGTAATTTTTCCACTCCTGATAATCTTTTTAACTCCTAAAATTTATTTATGATAAAAAGCATTTCCCCTTTTGATAATAAAATATATTTATTCTTTTCTCTAAGCATTTTTTTAATTCATAAGAAATATATCCTTTTTTATTTTGTAATAATTTTAGATGTTTTCAAAATCTTTTTCTTGATCTCTATATAATACAAAAGCATTTCTTTGAGCTATTGGCATAATATCAAGGTATTGAATATTTACATGAGCAGGTGTATTAAGAACTGAAATTATAACAGCAGAAATATCTTTTGCAGATAAAGCTTTATATCCTTCATATACATTTTGGGCTTTATTTTCATCATTTTTAAATCTTACATTTGAGAAATTAGTTTCAACTGCCCCAGGTGCAATAGTACTTACTTTTACAGAAGTTCCATAAAGATCTAAGTTCATTGATTCTCCTAGAGAATGTACAGCAGCTTTTGTGGCACAATATACATTTCCATTAGAATAAGCACTTTTACCTGCTACTGAACCTAGATTTATAATATGAGCAGTTTCTAAATCTCTCATTTGAGGCATAATAGCTCGTGATACATATAATAAACCTTTTATATTAGTATCAATCATTTCTTCCCAATCATCTAAAGAGGCTTTGTAAAATGGATCTAGACCTAAAGCAAGACCTGCATTATTAATTAATATATCAATTTGCTCATTTTTTAGAAAAGACGCTATTTTTTCTTGAACATCAATCTTATTTTTTACATTAAATTCTAAAAGAGTTATTTTCACAGAAGAGTTTATTAATATCTCTTTTTTCGCAGCTTCTAGTTTATTTATATTTCTTCCACATAAAATTAAATTAACATTCATTAATGATAAATCTATTGCTATTTGTTTACCAATTCCAGCACTAGCACCTGTGATTAAAGCATTTTTTGCATTTATATAATTATTCAAAACATTCCTTTTTATTATATTTATTTAGTATTGTAAGTATTAAAAAAAATATGTTTTAATAATATCTGTAAAAATATATAAAAGAAGTAAAAAGAAAATGATTTTATTCATATTATGCCTTTGAATGTTTATAGAGAATTAGTTTTACTTATTTGCTAATTAAATCATATTTGTTTTTTTCTATTTTACTTTCTTGTGCCCAAAATATAATTAATACAATAATCCCAATTAATGGGATTATTCCAATTAATTGCCACCATGCACTTCTATCTGTATCATGAAGCCTTCTAGCTCCAATTGCAAAATTTGGAATAATGATTAAAAGAGAATAAATAACTCCCAAAAAACCAGCACTTATAACAATAAGTATAAGAGTTACAATGAAACTAACTAAATGATAATACCAAAAGCCACTTCTATTTATTCTACCCTTAAAATTTATATAGTTTTTAAAACCATTTATATAATGAGTTAAAATATCTTCTTTTTTTAAAGAAGATAATGATTCTTTTTGATTTATTACATAAATAGAAATTGCATTAATATCTTTAATCTCAAAATCTACTTCAAGGCCATGACTTGGATTTACATTAGATGTTTGAAAAGAAGAACTCAAAAAGTTATATCTATTTCCATCTTCCCCTGAAATAATGCCTGTACTTGATTGAATGTCAAAACTTAAAATTAAGCCCTTCATTTATTTCCTTTTTAATTCTTTTATAAAATATTTTGGAACACACTTATTAGTATGAAGGAATATCTTATTTAATTAATTTATTAAAAAAGCACTTAAAAGTAAATTATTTAGAATTATAGTTTTGAAGCTTATTGAGATTATAAATATTTTTTGAGGTTTTAAAATTGTAGATGAAAAATTTGAATAACAGCCAATTTATCCAAATTATTCTAGTGAAACAAAATATAGTGTAAATAATTTTTTAAAGTTTTTATTTTTGTTTCGGATATTTTTGTCAGGCCCTTTAATTGCCAATCTGTAAAAGTATAACAAGCCTAAGTAGCAATTACATAGCATTAAGGTTATTTTTCTATTATTTAATAAATTTTACATCTTTTTTTTAATATTTATTTACCTCATCATATTTTTTTTAGTTTTATTTGTTGCAATTGCAGTATTTGGGTCTTCTGGCCAATAGTGTCTTTTATACTTTCCTCTTAATTCTTTTCTTACCTCAGCGTAAGAATTTTTCCAAAAGCTTTTTAAATCATTAGTTATTTGAATGACTCTTAATGCAGGTGATAAAAGATGAACTTGTAAAGGTATAGAATTATTAAGAATATTAGGAGATTCTTTAAGCCCAAAAACTTCTTGAATTTTAACTTTTAAAATAGCTTTGTCTTTTGACGAATAGTCAATAAAAATATTAGTACCTGCTGGCGTTTTAAATGTTTGGGCTAAGAGTTCGTTAAGTTCTTGCGTTTCATTATATGAAAGGTAAGATGATAGAATATTAAACATGTCTAGATTTTTTAAGTCTTTTACACTTTTTACTTTATCTAAGTATGGTGCTAGGAATGTATCAAGATTATTTAATAGGTAAGCATCGTTTATTTTATTTATTCTTGAATCAGATGAATACAGGCCTTTTGATACAGACTCATTTAAGAAGTTTAGTCGCTCTCTTAGGTTTAAAGCTTTTTTATTCCAATTTAGAAAATCTAGTCCTTGTTCTCTAGTTAGCTTTATTAGAAGTTCTTTAAAGTTCTTACTTTGTTTTTCTGCTTTAACGTAGAGTTCTAAATCTAGAAATTTTGTATGTGACTTAAATTCAAGGCTTTCTTTCTCTTTGTTATAAACGATTGATTCTTCTTCTGTAATTTTATCTTTAAAGTATTTCTCTATGTCTTCTAACTCAACTTTTAGGGCAAGTCTTATGAATGAGTCTTTATCTTTACTTTGAACATTAGCTACAACTAAGTACTCTTCATTAAATAAGTAATCACTAGTATGTAAATAGGCACCCTTTTTATTTGATAGTAGGTATTTGTTATCATTTAAAGATCTAATTTTAGCTAGTCTATCTGGATATGCGAATAATAATAGAACTCCAAGTATTTTTGTATCAAAGTCTTCTTCTATCACATGCTCTAATTCTTTATAAGCCTTCTTAGTTCTTTTTAGTTTTGAAAGAAATGATTTAGCTTCTTTTTTAACTTCTTTTACTGCATGTCTATTTAGGTAAGCATTATCTTCATTATTATAAATACTTAAAAATCTATTTTCTAAATCACTATCATATGAGCCTTTATTATAAATGTCTTTTGATTCTAGTAGAGCTGCTAGTATACATGCAATTTTAGCATAACCCAAAGTATAAGATTTTAAAATCATGTATGCTAGACGTGGATGAAGGCCTAATGAGAGAGCATCTTTCCCAAAACTTGTTATATTTAAGTCTTTATCTATCATTTCAAGATTCTTTAATAGTGTATACGTAGATTCTAAAGATTTTTTATCTGGTATATCTATAAAATTGAGTTCATTAAGATCTTTTGCTCCCCATAGGCTAAGTTCTAATACAAAAGATGTAATATCAGCTCTTAGAACCTCAGCTTTTGAAGAGATCTCAAGAATCTTACTTTTATGCCATAGTTTATAACATTTTCCATTTCCTAGTCTTGCTGCCCGTCCTGCTCTTTGAATTGCACTCTCTTGTGATATAAAAGACATATTAAGTGAATTCATAGCATTTGAGTGATTATATAAAGAAACTTTCTCTAAGCCTGTATCAATAACAGTAGAAATTCCTGCAATAGTTAAAGATGTTTGTGCGATATTAGTAGATAAAATGATTTTTCTTTTATTACTTGCATATATAGCCTTATCTTGTAGGTCCTGACTTAATGCTGAATACAAAAGAAGAACTTCTATTTCATTAGAGACTCTCTGATCTAAATAGTCCTTTAGTACATGTATTTCTTTAACACCTGCTAAGAATACAAGAATATTACCTTTTTCATTTTTTATTACTTCTATACATCTGTTTTCTAAAGCTATTTGTAAAGACTTTTGATCATTTACTTTTATGTTTTTGTCTAAGTAGATATTTTCTAAAGTATACTGTCTATTTTCGCATCTTATTATAGGAGTTAGGGGAAGAATCTTTTTAATTTCTTCTTCATTTATAGTAGCAGACATAAGTAGAATCTTTAAATCATCTCTTAGGAGTTCTTGTACTTCTAGGCATAAAGCTAAAGATAAGTCACTATGAATACTTCTCTCATGGAATTCATCAAAGATAACTAAGGCAATTTGTTCTAAGCTTTGATCATTTTGAAGCATTTTAGTTAAAATACCTTCTGTTACAATTAGTACTTTCGTTTCTGAACCATAGACAGAGTCATTCTTAACTTTATATCCAACGCTGTGTCCTAAGTTTTCATTTAAAAGTTTTGACATTTGAATAGCAAGAGTCCTTGCAGCTACTCGTCTAGGTTGTAGAACTAAAATCATTTTATCTTGAATGTATTCTTCCCTCATTAGAGATAAAGGGACTACTGTTGATTTTCCTGCACCTGGAGCTGCTTGTAAGATTAGTTTTGATTCATTTTTTAGGGCGTACTTTATTTCTTCTAGTACATTGTTTATTGGTAGTTTATTCATGTATTCAGTATACATAAGCTTTATACATAAAAAAGTTAAATTATAAACATTTCCATTAAATAAGGTGATTCAAGTCTTTTGTTTAAACTCATTTCAAAACCATGTCTTTTATAAAAAGAAATTAGTTCATTTAGGTTTAAACCATTTGAATCTAATGGTAAAGGATTTAATTCAACTCTTTTATATCCACTAGCTTTAATATATGAAATAACTTCATCAAATAAGTAAGAGCCAAAACCCTTTTGTCTATGCTCTATCTCTACTTTAAGTAATTCTAAACAAACTATTCCATACTCTTCTAAAAAAGAGATATTTGCATAAGCTATGTTTTCAATATTAAAATATGTTCGGTTATTTGCTTTTTTAATTTCCATTGCTTATAATATTCAAGTAAATTATATATAAAGTTTAAATAAACAATTAATAATTTAAATTATACTATATTTAAGGGTTTATTAAGATAAATAATTATTTTAAAGCTTATTAAACATATCTTTTTATAGAATTTGTATTTAATACCTCAATTTCATAG
>JABSOL010000158.1 GCA_013215985.1 Campylobacteraceae bacterium | reverse complement strand
TCTCTAGCAAATACTAAAGCTTCTTTTGTAATTTTTTCACCAGATATCATTCTAGCAATTTCTTTTTCTTTTTCTTTTTCTTTTAATTCTTTAACAGAAGATAAATTATCAGATTTATCAACTAGAAAATGCTGATTTGCACAAGCTGTTAATTGAGGCTGATGTGAAATTGCAAATATTTGATACTTAGAAGTAAGTTTTTTTAATACAGTTGCAATTGCAGCACTTTCTTTTCCAGATAAATTAGCATCAATTTCATCTAAAAATAATATACCATTAGAATTAATTTCATAATCACTCATAGAAGTAAGAAGAGCTAGTCTAAGCCTATTAAACTCACCAGAAGAGATAGTATCAAGATTTACACCATTAAGTATAAATACTACTTTATCTTGCCCTGACTCGTCAAGGTTTTTTTCTTCTATTATAACTTTTGCATTAGATAAGTATAAATACTTTAAATAATAATTCATTTTTTCTTCTAAAAGTTTTGCAGCTTTTTGCCTAAATAGACTTAAATCATCTGCTAATTCTTTTACTTCAATTTTATATTTTTTTACTTTTTTCTCTAAAATATGTTTTGAGAAAGAAATGTTCTCATAAGATTCTAATTCTTCTTCTTTTTTCTTTTTATATTCTAAAGCTTCTTCAATTGAACCAAATCTTTTTTCTAATGCTGAAAGCAGCTCAATTCTATTTAATACTTCTTCGATATCTAAATCTTCTAACTCATATAATGAATCCGCAAACCCTTCATAAATACTAGTAAGTTCATTAATAGCTTCATCAAAAAATGATGTATTTTTATCCATTAGATCTAAAGTTTTTGAGACTTTTGATGAAAACTTGAATATTTCTTCGGACTGTTTGATTGCTTCTTCTATTTTATCTTTTTTACTTAGAGTTTTTTTAATTACTTTTAACTCTTCATATTCATTAATTTTAGGATCAATTTCTTTAATTTTATTAATTTCATAAATTGCAAACTCTTTTAACTCTTCAAGTTTAAGTTCATCTTCTAGAATTTTATTTAATTCTTTTTGACAAGTATTAAACTCGTGATATTTTAATTGATATGCAGATTTTAAAATTGAGAATTTTTTGTCTTCTTTTATTGCTAAAAGATCTAAAAATGTAATAAGTTTTTCACTATGAAAATCTGAATTATCTTTTACATGAATATATTTAACTAAAGAAGAAGAAAAATCTTTTAGATTCTTTTTTGATAAACTTTGATTATTAAAAAAATATCTTGTTTTATCTTTTTTAATCTCTTTTATGCAAATATCATCATCTTTGCCTAAGTCGTAAATTTCATTCTCTATCTTAGTATCTTCAAGTAATACTTCACTAACCGCAGCTTTTGCATCTTTTATTCCAAATAAAGCTAATAAAGCATCCATTAAAATAGACTTTCCAGATCCTGATGGACCTGTAAATACAACTAAACCTTTTTTAAATTCAATATCTACTTCTTTAAAAGATAAATAGTTTTCTAAATAAAACCTTTTAATCATTTAGTTTCCCCATTGTAATTTTTCACTTAATACTTCAAAATAGTTTCTATCTTCTCTATGAATTAGTTTAGCTTTTTTGTCAGACATTTTTATTTTAATAGTTTCATTTTGTTCAATTTGGTAAATTTCTTGACCATCTACAATTACGACAGCACCAAATGAATCAACAATAGTAAATTCAATCTCAAAACTAGCAGGTAATACCAAAGGTCTTTGAGTAAGTGAGTGAGGAGCAATAGGAGTTAAAATAAAAGCTTCAGTCATAGGATGAACTAAAGGACCACCAGCAGATAAGTTATAAGCACTTGATCCTGTTGGAGTTGAAATTATAACACCATCACCATAATAAGAATTAAAAGGTTTTCCATCAATCATAGCTTTAATTCTAATCATTGAAGAAATTGATTTTTTTGAGATTACAATATCATTAAATGCAAAAAAAGTATTTAGGTTCGAAGAAGCTTCTATCATCATTCTTTTATCTATTTTATATATATCTTTTTGTAAAGAATTTATAAAATTTTTAACATTTCTAAATGAAATATCAGTTAAAAAACCTAAAGTTCCTAAATTAATACCTAAAACAGCAATATCATATTTAACTGATCTTCTTGCAACTGAAATTAATGTTC
This sequence comes from Campylobacteraceae bacterium, assembly GCA_013215985.1. GTDB lineage: Bacteria > Campylobacterota > Campylobacteria > Campylobacterales > Arcobacteraceae > NORP36. Next base: position 4,043 of record JABSOL010000158.1, on the reverse strand, counting down.
CATCTCCACCAAGAGAGACTAAAAAATCACATTCTTTACATAGTTTAGAGAAAGATAAATATTCAATACAAGAAATCATTTTTGCAGAGTTTTCTTCTAAAACAACTTCAATATTTGCAGTAAGGAAATGTTGTTTTATAATTTCATATTCTGTTCTAATTTCAGGACAATTTGGTTTTAAGATAATACCAACTTTTTTGATTTGACATAATTTATGATTATTGTTTATTATTTTCATAATAAGATTATAGCTAATTAATTATTTATATTTATAAAATCTTACTAATTGAAATGTTTTTATGATTAATGTATTTTTATATTTTAGATAGGCTTTATTTTTAAGCTTTATTTTTTTAAATTAGGCAAAAAAAAAGCCTCCAATAAATGGAGGCTTTTAAAAGTGTAATGATAAAAAGTCTTTTCAAAAAAGAAAAGATATTTTAAGATCATTAATCACAAAAGAAGTGATAAATCACTTCTTATTTAGTGACTAACCATTTCTCTTTTTAATGATTTCTTCAGAAACATTTCTTGGAACTTCTGCATAGTTATCAAAAACCATAGAGTAAGTTGCTCTACCTTGAGACATAGATCTTAAGTCAGTAGAGTATCCAAACATTTCAGCTAAAGGAACCATTGCAACAACTAATTTGATACCAGCTCTATCGTCCATAGATTGAATCATACCTCTTCTTTTGTTACAATCGCCAATAACGTCACCCATGTAATCTTCAGGAGTTTCAATTTCTACTCTCATCATAGGTTCAAGAATAACAGGAGCAGCAGCATCGCTTCTACAACCTTTTTTGAATCCCATTGAAGCAGCAAGTTTAAATGCCATTTCAGATGAATCTACATCATGGTATGAACCATCATATAATGAAACTTGAATATTAACCATTGGGTAACCAGCAAGGATTCCACCAAGCATAGCTTCTTGACAACCTTTATCAACAGCAGGAATATATTCTTTTGGAACAGATCCACCTTTGATATTATTCTTAAAGATATAGTTATCTTCAGAATCAGCAGGTAATGGAGTAAGCTCTAAATATACGTGACCGTATTGACCTTTACCACCAGATTGTTTAGCATATTTGTACTCAACTTTAGTAGAGTTTTTAATAGTTTCTCTATAAGCAACTTGAGGAGCACCAACTTCAGCTTCAACAGCGAATTCTCTTCTCATTCTATCAACAAGAATTTCTAAGTGTAACTCACCCATTCCTGAAATAATAGTTTGACCAGATTCTTCATCAGTTTTAACTCTAAAAGAAGGATCTTCTTGAGCTAGTTTACCTAAAGCAACACCCATTTTTTCTTGATCTGCTTTAGTTTTTGGTTCAACTGCAACAGAAATAACTGGTTCAGGGAAATCCATTTTTTCTAAAATAACTGGATCTTTTTCAGATGCTAAAGTATCACCAGTAATTGTTGATTTTAAACCAACAACTGCACCGATTTCACCAGCATATAATTCAGAAACTTCTTCTCTTTTATTTGCATGCATTTTAAGAAGTCTACCAATTCTTTCTTTTTTCATTTTTGTTGAATTAAGAACGTAAGTACCAGATTTTAAAACACCTCTATAAATTCTAGCAAAAGTTAATTGTCCAACAAATGGATCTGTCATGATTTTGAATGCTAAAGCCGCAACTTCACCTTCATCAGATGATTCAACAATAACAGCTTCACCCTCTTGAGTTTCACCTTTGATATCTTCAACTTCTACTGGAGAAGGTAAGTATCTACAAACAGCGTCAAGTAAAGTTTGAACACCTTTGTTTTTAAAAGCAGTACCACAAATCATTGGAGTAATGTTCATTGCTAAACAACCCTTTTTGATTGCAGCCATGATTTCGTCATTAGTAATTTCTTCACCCTCAAGGTATTTCATTTCTAATTCTTCATCTTGTTCTGCAGCAGCTTCTACTAATTTTTCTCTATATTCGTTAGCTTTATCAACTAAGTTAGCAGGAATTTCTTCTACGTGGTAGTTAGAACCCATTTCTGCGTCTAAATCCCAAACAATAGCTTTCATTTGAACTAAGTCAATAACACCAGCGAAGTTTTCTTCAGCTCCAATAGGAATTTGAATAGGCACAGGATTAGCTTTAAGTCTTTCAGCTACTTGTGATTCAACAGAGAAGAAATCAGCACCAGTTCTATCCATTTTATTTACAAAAATGATTCTTGGTACTCTATATTTATTTGCTTGTCTCCAAACAGTTTCAGATTGTGGTTGAACCCCACCAACTGAACAAAATACTGCAACAGCACCATCAAGAACTCTCATAGATCTCTCAACTTCAATTGTGAAGTCAACGTGACCTGGAGTATCAATGATATTAATCATAGTATCAGTACCATCTACTGGGTTTTTCCAGTGACAAGTAGTAGCAGCAGAAGTAATTGTAATACCTCTTTCTTGCTCTTGTTCCATCCAGTCCATTGTAGCAGCACCATCGTGAACTTCACCGATTTTGTGCTCAACACCTGTATAGAATAAAATTCTTTCAGTTGTAGTAGTTTTTCCTGCATCAATGTGAGCAGCAATACCGATATTTCTAACTTGGTTTAGTGGTGTAACTCTTGCCATATTAAATTCCTACCATCTGTAATGAGCAAAGGCTTTATTAGCTTCTGCCATTCTATGCATATCTTCTTTCTTCTTGAATGATGCCCCTCTGTCGTTAGCCGCTTCGAATAATTCGTTAGCAAGTCTATCAACCATAGTTCTTTCATTTCTTTTTCTTGATGCTTCTACTAACCATCTAAGAGCTAAAGTTTGTCTTCTTACAGGTCTAACTTCAACAGGAACTTGGTAAGTTGCTCCACCAACTCTTCTAGATTTAACTTCTAAAAGTGGTTTAACATTTTCAATTGCTTTTTCAAATACTTCAATACCAGTTTCTTCACCTCTAGCATCTAAGTTTGCAATTGCACCATACATAATTTTTTGAGCGATAGATTTTTTACCATCTAACATAACTGTGTTAATAAACTTTGTGATCATCTTACTATTGTAGATAGGATCAGCCATTACTTCTCTAACTGGAGCTTTTCTTCTTCTCATTTTATAATCCTTCTACTTTTTTTTCGGTTTTTTAGTACCGTATTTAGATCTTGCAACAGTTCTTCCTGCAACACCGGCAGTATCTAAAGCACCACGAACAACATGATATTTAACACCAGGTAAATCTTTAACTCTACCCCCTCTTACTAGAACAATTGAATGCTCTTGAAGGTTATGACCTTCTCCACCAATATATGAAATAACTTCGAATCCTGAAGTTAATCTAACTTTTGCAACTTTTCTTAAAGCCGAGTTAGGTTTTTTTGGTGTAGTAGTATAAACTCTAGTACAAACCCCTCTTCTTTGTGGACAACTTTCTAAAGCTGGCGATTTAGATTTTTTAATTATTCTTTTTCGCTCATTTCTAATCAACTGATTAATAGTAGGCATATTTTCCCTTTAAAATTGTAGTAATAGTGAACAGTAATATTTTATATATGATATGTAATGTTCTCTATTCTATCTTGGTTTGAACAATTTAAGCAATGTTCAGGCTTCTCGTTTGGCTTGACATATACACATGTATAATCAAAACGATACTACCATTCTAGAGAAACGTAGTGTTTTCTAAAAAAGTAAACGGATTATACTCAATCAAAACTTAAGCTTTGATGAAGTTATATATTTAGAAGTAAACGTAAGTTTTCTTTATAATAGTTTTTAACTATTATAAAGAGTCAAAAGATAGATATATTATTAGAAATAGTTTTTATCTATGTTGTTTCTAATTTAGATTTAAATACTTTTATAACAGGTAGAAGTTTCTTTTTTACTTCAGTTTTTTGTATTAAAACCCATTTGTCTATATTATTAAAGCACCACTTTTTTAGGCTTTCATTTTTGCTCATCTTTGGGGAAACACCCGAGCAGATGAGCCGCACACCCGTCCTGAGCGCCTCTGTGCTGGAAAACAATTACGATTTTGAGGCATTGGGATTTTTTTTTAGCTCTCCAAGCTTGTCTCACC
>JABSOL010000014.1 GCA_013215985.1 Campylobacteraceae bacterium | reverse complement strand
AACGCAATCGCAAACCCGTTGACACGTAACGCTACAATAAATCGTTACGTTAAAACGCAAAACGTGAAGAAGATTTGGAACGGATTGCGCCCGAATCCAGAAAACGCACGCGTGCGACGATTTGAGAAAAAGAACAAAAAGAAAGCTTTCTTTTGACAAAAATAAATAATTTATAATTAATAATAATTAATAAATAAAAAAAAGATTTAAAATATTTAAGTAAAGTTTGATTTACCATTATATGTGTTTTATAATTAAATAACTTATTATTGTGAAATAAATAAAAAAATATATAATGAAATGAAATTGTAAGTTTTATAAAAAGAATTTGTAAATTTGTATAAAAATATTTTTTAAAGTGAGTAAGTTTTAGTAGTTTGTAGTTTTTGAGTAATTATGTAACATAATAAGTTAGCTATTATTTATAACTAACTTATTTATATCTTTATCTAGCAACTAATTTAGCAGTATCTAGTTCTTGTGCAAATGATTCAAGATCTTTTCTTTTTAAGTCACCATTATAAATAATTTGTTCAGGAGAAATTGATTCATCATTTATATCTTTAGGAACTACATCAGCATTATTAAGTACTTCCATGTTTCTATCTAGTTCATCTTCACTATATGCCATTTGCATATCCGCAGATGCTACATATTTAATATTTTCAACAACTCTAAGTTTTTTAAGTTCTTCTTCAACACCTTCACCTTCAATTGTAATAATGATTCTACCTTGGGCATCATGCATATGATAATCGCATACCTCACAGTCTTTTAAGTCTTGAACAACTTGGTCTAAAAATTTAGGAAGAGTTTTTACTACTATACTTGATATATTCATTTTATTTCCTTTAAATTATAATATGTTATTTTTTTATCATCACTTGCTATAAAAACTTCATTTTCATTAATAAATAAAATTTTATTAAGTGTCATTTTATTTCCTCTTAAAGAAAATAATTCTTTTTTACTTTTTGTATTAAATACAAGTACATTATTATCTTCATCATTTGCAATAGCTGCAAGGATCGCACTTGGACTTAAGTCACAGGCATATATTAGGAATTCTACCTTTTTTGAATAAGTTATACCTTGATTATAAACAACAGCTTTTCTATCTTGTCCAGCAGTTAAAATAATGTTATTTTTATATGATACCTGAAATACATTATCTAGATTTTGTTTTTCATATACTTTAATAAACTTTCCATCTGAAGTCGAAATTTTGTGTAAATTGCCACTTTCATCAGCAATAATAGCTTCGTCTTTTTTTTCATTTAAAGTAAAGTCTGAAAACTTAGAAGCTGATATTTGTTTTAAATAAACATTTTTTTCTTTTTTAATATCATATAAATATACTTCATTGCTTAATGTTGCAAATATAATAAAATCTTTATTTATGAATTTTGCTTTTGCAATGAATAATCTTTTTTCATCTGAAATAATTAATTCTTCTTTATTATTTTCTAAAATAGAAATAGATCTTGCACCTTTTTTTCCTTGAAATAAAACTAAAATTTTATTATCTATTTTATCAATAGAATAAATTTTTGAATTTACTTCTTTTCCTAAAAAGTTTTTAATCTTTTTACTTTTATAAATATGTTTTAGTTTTTTTGTATCGAAATGAAACTCTTCAATATTCCCATCTTTTGTGGAAATTAATAAAGTGTTTTTATTTTTTAATATATCACTAACAGAAGAAGAAACCAAAATTTCATATGATGGGTTTAAATCTTTTGCTTGAATATTAATAAGTGTAGAAAAGAATAAAAAAATGTATATTGATGTTTTAAAAAAATTCATTTATTCTCCTATTTTTATTGCGCTTGCAGGACAAGATTTAATACAATAACCACAAGAAGTACAAGAATCATTTATACTTGGTCTAAATAAAGCTAAAAAATCAATTGCATCATCTAAACAAGGATCTTTACAAGAAAAACACATTACTTGATTCCATGATAAACATTCTAAAATATTTATAGTTATTTTTGTATTTATGTTTTTTTTATTCTCAAGTTTTAATGCATTACTTGGACAAGCTTCTGCACATTTATCACAATAAGTACAACCAGCATTAGAAAAATCTAACTTAGGTGTTTTATCTTCTTGAATAATTATTATATTTGTTTCACATACTTTGGCACAAAGACCATCACACTCATTACATGAGTTCATGAATATATTTTCATCTGCAAAGTAGGGTGGTCTTAATACTTTCTCTCTTTTTTCATCTTTGTTTTTAAAAGATGAAGTAAGAGAGCTAAATAGCTCTCTTCTTTTCATTATTTTTTAAGAGTATCTAATTCTTTATCCATAACTTCATACCAACTTGATTTACTATCGCCATCAGGTTTTGTATAAGTTGCTTCAAAAGTATTCTCAACAGCTAATTTACCAGTACTTTGTGGTGTATGACATTGAGTACAGTTAAATCTAGAGTTAGAAAGAGTATCCATTGGTTTAATAGATATCTCATTTTTCATATTATCAATTGATTTAGAAAAACCTTCTTTATCTGAATAATTATGTTTTGGTCTAAAATCAGTGTAATGTGATTTTGGAAGTGGTGTTGCACCCATTGAAGAAGCAACGGCTACATCATGACAACCAATACATTGATTATTATTTGTAGTAATTGGTAATAAACCTTCTACATCATGAGGAATCATTGGAGGAGCATCTTGATAAGCTCTTTTAATTTTATATCCACTCATAACAGGACTTTTACCATACATAGTTTTATTACCAGTAGTAGTACTTTCAGTATATAAATCAGTTTTTCTTAAACCTAAAGATGCTTCTGTAACCATCTTAGCTTTTTGCATACCTGATTCATCTTTTGTCATATCATTACTTCCATTACATCCCGCAATTAATATTGCAGCTGCTGCAGCTAATCCTAAAGTTATATTTTTTAACTTCATTTTCTTTCTCCTTTTAAATTTCTTATTGAAAAATTTAAAGCATCATCATCGCAAACTTCTATACATCTAGCACAAGCTGTACATTCACCTGATAAAACAAGTTTTGATTCTTTTGTTACCATAAACAAAACTTGATTCTCTGGACAAACTTCTTTACATTTCATACAAGCTGTACAATTGTCTACATTATGATCTACTTTTATTAAACTAAATCTCGCAATTAGTGAGTAAAATCCACCTAAAGGGCAAATATGACCACACCAACCATTTTTTAGAACAAAAAGATCAAATAAAAATATTATTAGTATTGCGCTCCAACCAAATCCCATTCCAAATACTAAACCTCTATGAACCATAGAGATTGGAGATACCGCTTCAAAAGCTGTAACTCCAAGAGCAAATGAAATAACAAATGACAAACCTAAAATATAATATCTTAGGTTTCTGCTTGCTGGTTGTTTTTTTTGTATCTTATTGAATCCAAATTTTCTTCTAATGTAATTACTTAAATCACTTACAATATTAATTGGACAAACCCAAGAACAAAAAGCTCTTCCTCCAAACAGCCCATAAAAAACGACTATTATAAAAACACCAATTAATAAATCTACACTTAAAAGTGTTCCTGCTGCTAACATTTGTAATGCAGCATAAGGATCACTTAATGGTATAAATTCTAAAAACAATGAAGAAGATAAATTCCCTTGTAATATAGTTAGTCCCCAAATATTAGCACTCATGTATAAAAACATAATGCCAATTTGAGTAAACCTTCTTAGAATTAGATATTTATATTTTCTAATCATCAAAAAGTCCTCCCATATCATTTAACGAATCCATTGGAGATCTTTTACTAATTTCTGTAGTAGTTTTAATCTCTTTTGCATTAATTAATCTTTTTTCATCTTCTTTATCCCAGCCTTTTATATAATGCGATCCAGCATAGCCAGTAACAAGCTCTCTAGGTAAAACAAAAATACTAGCTTTTTCAGTGATACAAGCACGCTCACATAAACCACATCCTGTACATACATCAGGGTGTACTTTTGGAGTTAAAAAAGAATGTTTTCCAGTTCTTTCATTCTTTTTATACTCAATCGTAATTGCTTCATCGATTAGGGGACAAGCTCTATGACAAGCATCACATTGTATTCCCCAAAAGGCAATACAAGCTTTCTCATCAATAATTGCTAATCCCATATCAGCTTTATTAATATCTAATTTACCAGCTCTTGTAACTAAACTTTCATCAAGTGCATTTGTGGGACAGATAGGTACACAAGGTATATCTAAACACATATAACAAGGCACTTCTCTTGGAATAAAATATGGTGTTCCTATAGGTTTGTTTGAACCTGGTGATGCTAATAATAAAGTATCAAATGGACAGGCTTCAACACAAAGCCCACATTTAATACATTTTGTTAAAAAGTCATCTTCTTCAAGAGCTCCAGGAGGTCGTAGAATCAATGGTGATGAGTTCGCTTCATCAACATATGCACTCCATACTAAACCTCCAAGTACAAGTAAACCTGCACTTCGAGTAGATCTTAGAAAAAACTCTCTTCTTGACAAATTTTGATCTTTTTTAGGAATATTTTTGCTCAAAACAAAACTCCCTTATGAATTGATAATTTCAATTAATAATGAATATGACAAGAAAATATTGTTATTGCCATGCTTAGCATTCATTATCAATTCACCTTCTTTACGCTTTATAAATTTTAATTGCACATTTTTTATAATCAGTTTGTTTAGATTGAGGACAAGTCGCATCTAAACATACCTTATTAATAAATACTTTTTCATCAAAGAAAGGTACAAAAACTAAACCTCTAGAAGGTCTATTTCTTCCTCTCGTTTCAACTCTTGCTTTGACTCTTCCTCTTCTTGATTCAACCCATGCCAATCCACCTTGAGTTACGCCAAATTTCTTAGCATCTTCTGGGTGCATATAACATAAAGCTTCAGGAACAGCTCTATATAATTCAGGAACTCTCATAGTCATCGTACCTGAATGCCAATGCTCCAGAACTCTACCTGTACTCATCCACATAGGGTAAGCTTCGTCTGGCATTTCTGGTGCATCCATATAAGGACGAGCAAAGATTTTAGCTTTATTTTTTAAGCTAGTTTTCTCTTTTTTAGTGATTCCATTTAAATTACCAAATGATAATTTTTTAGCTAGAGTACCGTAGAATGCGAATTCACCATGGTTTTGGGCAGCTGCATATGGATCATATTTAGCATTAAATCTCCATTGAGTTTCTTTACCATCAACAACTGGCCATTTTAATCCTCTTACTTTATGATAAGTATCAAAATCAGCTAAATCGTGGCCATGTCCTCGTCCGAAGTCTGCATATTCTTCAAATAAATATTTTTGAATAAAGAAACCGTAACCATCAAATACTTTACCATCAGAACCAAGAACATTTCTTGAATCTCCATATGCTTCTGAGTTATCATATTTAGCTTGGATTGGATCATTTTTATCTAATTTGTATGCTTTAGCTTTTTTACTTGCAAATAAAATATCAAACATAGAAGTATCTTTTGAATAACCCATTTTAACTGCGTCATCTCTTACATCTTTAAGTTTAACACCATTTCTAAGTGTATAAGGTCCCCATAAATCATTTACAGTAAATCTTTTCATAAACTCAGCAATTTGCCAAGTATCACTCATTGCATCACCTACTGGTAATACTTGTTGTCTCCAATGTTGAGTTCTTCTTTCTGCATTACCGTAAGCTCCCCATTTTTCATAAATCATAGCAGAAGGTAAAATTAAATCACTTACTTTTGCAGAAATACCTGGGTACCCATCAGAACACACAATAAAGTTATCCATTTCACGTGCCGCTTTAATCCAATGCTTAGCAGATGCTGTAGTATGGAAAATGTTAGTAACTGCAATCCAAGCAAACTTAACAAAACCATCTTCAATATCTCTCATGATTTTCATAACATGTTGATTTCCAACAGGATTTAAAGTTCCAGCTGGAATATTCCAACCTTTTTCAGTAATTGCTCTATGTTTTGGATTCTTAACCATCATATCAGCAGGTAATCTGTGTGTGAACGTTCCAACTTCTCTTGCAGTTCCACAAGCAGATGGTTGTCCAGTTAATGAGAATGCACCAGAACCTGGTTTAGCTTGTTTATTTAATAAGAAGTGAACATTATATGCTAATGTATTTACCCAAGTACCACGTGTATGTTGATTCATACCCATAGTCCAGAAAGATACAATTTTTCTTCCTTTTTCAATATATAAATCAGCTAATTGTTTGATTTTTTTCATGAAAACTTCATCCGACTCATCAGGATCACCCTTAGAAATCTTTGTAACATATTCAGGAGTATAAGGCTCTAAAGATTTTTTATAATCTTCAAAAGAAATTTCCCAGTGTTTTAAACCAGCATTTTTATTAACCATTTTATCGCCAGCTTTATAACCATAATGAGCTAAAGCAGGTGCTTCATCTTCAGATACGATTTTTACAGCTTCTTTATTAATAGTTTCTAATTCTAATGCAGTATATTTACCATCAGCAATAGACTTGTCATTTCTTGGATCTCTCATTCCGTAACCTAAGTTAACAGGAGAAGCAGCAAAAATGATATTTTGTTTCAAAAAATCCCAATCAATTGATTCTGGATTATTATAAACAATTTCTCTAGCAATATAATTCCATAAAGCTAAATCTGAATTTGGTTTGAAAATAATTTCAGTATCTGCAATATCAGAAGTTCTATGTCTGTAAGTTGATAAGTTAATAATTTTTACTTTATCAGGATTTGATAATTTTCTATCAGTTACTCTTGACCATAAAATAGGGTGCATTTCTGCCATGTTTGATCCCCAAGTTACAATTGTATCAGTTAACTCAATATCATCATAACAACCAGATGGTTCATCAATTCCGAATGTTTGGTAAAAACCAACAACAGCTGAAGCCATACAATGTCTAGCATTTGGATCAATTGCATTTGATCTAAATCCACCTTTCATCATTTTCTGAGATGCATAACCTTCCATAATAGTATATTGTCCAGATGCGAAAACTGCAACTGATTCAGGTCCCTTTTCTTTTAAAGCTTTTTTAGAATGGAATTCCATTTCGTCAAATGCTCTTTTCCAAGAAACTTCTGCAAAATTACCTTTTTTATCGTATTCACCTTTAGAGTTAACTCTTAATAATGGTTTTTTTAATCTATCCGCACCATACATAATTTTTGCATTAAAGTAACCTTTAATACAGTTAAGTCCTCTATTAACAGGTGCAGCTGGATCACCTTTAACTGCAACTATTTTACCACCTTTAGTTGCAAGCATAATTCCACACCCAGTACCACAGAATCTACATGCTGCTTTATCCCATCTCCAGTTTTCTTCCGCTTTAGCTGCCGCTGCTTGAACTTCTACTGGTACGCTCATCCCAATTGCTGTTGCTGCAGATGCTGCTGCTGAACTCTTTAAGAAATCTCTTCTCGAAAGTGCCATAACGTCTCCTTGTGTTAATTTTCATTTGTTACGTAGTAATATTATCACTAAATAGTCACATAAACTTTGATTCTAATCAATTTTCTTAAGTTTTAATTAAGACAAAAATACTCCTATTTATAAAATATTAAGATTAAACTATATTTTTATGTAAAGTTGAAGTTTAAAAATTATGTATTTATGCTAAAATTATGAAAAATAATTAGGATTATATATGAGTTTTTTTCCTTTTTTAAAAGCAGTAGCAACAGGACCTAAATCAAACAGAGATTTGAGTTATGATGAATGTTTTACTGCTTTTAAAATGATTTTAGATCAAAAGTGTGAAATAGAGCAGAGTGCCGCTTTTTTGATGTGTCTACGTGTTAAATTAGAGAGTAGTGATGAATTAAAAGCTTGTTTTGATGCTTGTAATACTTATATAAAAAAAGTAGAGATTTCTGAATCAATTGAGCTTGGTTTTTCATATGATGGTAAAACAAATCAGCCATATTTATTTCCTTTATATGCTAAAATATTAAAAAAGTTTTTTGAAAATAATAAAGATTATAAATCTTTTGATTTAGTTATTTCTGGTGATTATTTACAACCTGCAAAAAATGGAATTACTGTAAAAGAATTGTGTAAAAACGTAAAACTAGTAGATAATATACATTTTTTCGATAGAAAAGAGTACTTTACAGAATTATCAGACTTAACAGATTTAAGAAAAAAACTATTTATGAGATCTATTTTTAATACTGTTGAGAAATTATTTAACCCAGCCTCTTCAAAATATGCTTTAACTTCTGCTTTTCATAAACCTTATGTAAAAAAATATAACTTATTATTTAAAGATAATTATGAAAACTTATTAGTTTTAAAAGGTAATGAAGGAAATCCAGAAATATTTTCAGATTTTAAATACTGGGAAGAAGAAAATGAAGAATTAATTGAACATAAAATATTCTTAAAAGATTTTGATATTAATTATGTAGATTCATATGAAAATATTACAATAGAAGAAAATATTGATATTATTAATAATCCATCACCGGAGCTTTATAAATTAGCAAAACTTAATGCTGCAATCTTATTATTTACTACTAAGAGAGTAACTTCAATAAAAGAAGCATATGATCTTCTAAAAGATATTTAATGTCATATTTTCCAATGATGTTTGATTTAAAGGCTAAAAAGATTCTAATTGTAGGTGCAGGTTATATTGCTTATGAAAAATTAGAAAAATTATTAGATTTTACTTTAGATATATGTATTTTAGCTGATAATATATCAGTTAAAATGAAAATAAAAGCAGAAGAAAATAACATTAAAATAATAAATAAAAAATATGAAGAAAATGATTATTTATCTTATGAAATTATTATAGTTGCAGTAAATGATATTACTTTACAAAAAAGTATATATTTAGAAACAAGGTCATCTAGAATCCTTTGTAACTGTGTAGATAAAGCAGAATATTGTGACTTTATATTTCCATCATATGTTAAAAAGGATGATTTAATTGTCTCTATATCAACATCTGGCTCTTCTCCTGCTTTTGCTAAAGAGTTTAAGAAGTACATAAATAATGTAATACCAAAAGATATTTCGTCTTTTCTTAAGGAAATGAAAGCCTTAAGAAAAACAATTCCTAAGGGTAAAAAAAGAATGGAATATTTTGAAAATAAAGTTAAGGAGTATATAAAAACATGGAATTAAAAGAATTATTTTTATTTGAAGATATGAATGAAAATTTATTAGATGAGATTAAAAAGATTTCAAGTGTTGTAAAACTTAATAAAGGAAATATACTTTTTTATGAAGGTGATGATCCTAAGTATTTACACATACTTGCAAAAGGTACTTTAAAACTATATAAAGTTACATCTTCTGATAAAGAATTAATTATTAAGTTTTTTCATGAAAATGAATTAATTGCAGAGTTTGCTAATTTTGAAGATATTGCTTATCCTGCAACATCAGAAGCATTAACATCTTGCGAAGTTCTTAAGATTAATTTTGAAGAATTTAAAAAGATTATGCAGACAAATGTTAATATTACAATGAAAATACAAGCTTCTTTAATTAAAAAAATAAAAACTCTTGAAAATATTATTTCAACTCATTTAATATTAGATACAAAACAAAAAGTTGCAAAATATATAGTTGAAAATAATGTAGATTTTTTTATAACAAAAAATATACTTATTGCTCAAATGTTAAATATGACACCTGAAACATTATCAAGAACATTAAAAGTTTTTAAAGATAATGATTTAATAAATATAAGTAAAAAAGAAATTAACGAAGAAATTTTAAAAACATATTATATGTAAGAAGATGTAAATTTAGGAAATTTCCTAAATTTACATAAACCAATTTAATTCTTTTCTTAAATTTACAACTTCACCTACAATTATAATAGCGGGACTTACTGCTTCTCTTGATTCTTCTACAATAGTTTCTAATGTACCTACAATTACTTTTTGATCTGCTCTTGTACCATTTGAGATAATTGCACATGGGTAATTTTTATCTTTTCCAATTTCTAGTAGTTTCGAAACTATTAATTCAATATTATGTAAACCCATTAAAAATATAATTGTTTCATCTTCTATAAATGAAGCCCAATTAATCTCTGCTATATTTGAAGACGATTTTCTATGACCAGTTACTACTCTAAAAGATGGAGTTGTATTTCTATGAGTTACAGGAATACCAGCATAAGCAGGAACTGCAATAGCAGAGGTAATTCCTGGGATTATTTCAAACTTTTGTGCTCTTTGGTATAAGTATAAAGCTTCTTCTGCTCCTCTACCAAATACAAATGGATCCCCACCTTTAAGTCTTACTACATTTTCATATTTTAAACTACTTTGATAAAGTAATTCATTTATTTCATCTTGAGGAATTCTATGATTCCCTTTTTCTTTTCCAACATAAATTAATGCTGTATTTTCTTTTGCTTCTTTTAAAATTTCATTATTTGCTAATCTATCATATATGATGATATCAGCTTTTTGAATTACTCTTAAAGCTTTAATTGTTAAAAGCTCTAAGTCTCCAGGACCAGCTCCTGTTAAATATACCATTGCTATTCCTATATACTATTTTTTATCATTATATCTTAATTAATTTAGCAATTAAAAGAATATATTTATTTATTTATTTTTACAAACTATTAATAATTTATCTAACTCAGTTTTTAACTCTTCTAGTTTTTTAGTAGAAGAAATTAACTTCTCAGTTGTTTCTATAACCATATCTTCACTTTTATTTAAATGTATTGATATTTCATTTGATTGATTTAGATTAGATAAAATTTTGTCAAACTCATCTGTTATTTCTTCTAATTTTAAAGAAGCATTTTGAGATTGTTTTACAGCTAAAGATGAATAATCCATAGCTTTGTTAATTTTATTCACAAAACAATTTAAAGTATCAGCAACTTCAACAATTTCTTTTTCAGCATCAATTTCTATTGTTTCTAATCGTGAATCATTCTTTTCTAAACTTAGTTTTTTTGTAAAGTCTAATATCTTCTTAGCATTATCTTCAATAGATTTTAATTGTAAAAAAGTAAATATTATAAGTAAAAATATCACAAAAGCAGAACCATATTGGAACTTCTTAATATAATCATTTTTATGCTGTGAATGTTTTATATATAAAGATACCAAATAATCAACTTCTTCTAATAATTTATTATTAGTATTATAAATTGATTGAACTATATTTTTAATTACTTTATCTGAGTCGTCATCATTAATAATAATTAAGCATTTGAATTGTTTAACATTTGAGAAAAAATCATTCCATAATAATTCAACTCTATATATTTGAGTATTAATATCTTCATTAGATTTTCGTTCAATATTTAATAAATCATTTCCATATTTTAAAGTATTTAAATTAAAAATAGCATCAAAAGAGATTTTAAATGCAATAAAAGAAGTTAAAAGTCTTCAAAAAAATATATTAATATATCTTGATGCAAAAAATGAATTTATTAGAAAAGAATATAATATTCTAAGACTTGAAATTGCAAATTGTTTAAAACAAATAGATTTACTAACATCAGATGATTTATCCTATGAAGATAAGTATAAAAAAATATCAAAACTAAATGAAAGAGTTGAGAAACTAGATATTATTGGATCTGGTAAAATTGATGATTTAATAAGACAAAATAAGATTAATGCAAAAATGGCATCTTCTTTAATAAGTGACTCTTTAAGAACTTATCATATTTGTAAAAAATTAGTATTTATTACAAATATAATATTCTTAAAAGAGAATGAATATAATATTCTAGAAAAAGAAGATTAAATTCATAAATATTGCTTTTTTTTACTGTGATAATATTATAGGTTTTGCTTCAACCCAAATTACTGCATCTATTTCTAACTTTTTATTTTTAAATTTTTTATTTTTATTTAAATCTCTAGCAACAAATGCCCAAAACCCAGCTTTTGGAATAGTAAAAGTAAACTCACCATTTTTATTTGTTTTTATTCCTAAACTTGTAAAAGAAATATGAGGTGCAATGATTTTATCTTTTCCCATTTTATTTTCTTTTATATCTATATCTCTATTTAAATAACTTACTTCAATATTTGCATATGGTACTATTTTGCCATTACTTTTTACAATTCCTGTAAAACTTCCACCTTCCCAAATTGAATATGGTTTAGTTAAAGGAACAATTTCTGCTTCAAGATTTAAATCTGAATCCCAATCTGTTGGTGCTCCTGCAACATTTATTATTGTTTTTACAACTTGTTGAATATATATATCTTGATTGTCTTCATAAAAAGGTGCAGTTTTTAAAATTAAAATATGATCACCCATTTTTCTTGCTTTATATCTTGATTTATAGGCATGTCCGCTATTTACATTGCCTTTAAATTGTATATCTATTAAACTAGAAAGTAAATCTTTTTTCTTTTTCTTGTTTATTACATAAAATTCACTTACTTTTAAAAAATTTTTTGAATCATGTTGTTTACCCATATCTAAAGTATATTTATCTTCAAAAGGATGAGTAAATACCTGCCTTAATTCAATCATTTTCCCTTTATCTAAAGTTAATGTTGGTGTATATAATATTTGAACATGTGCAAATATACTTGTACTTAAAAAAAATGCAAGTATAGTAAAAATTAATTTTTTCATTATTTTCCTTGATATTATTTCTTTCTTATTTCTTTCTTATTTCTTTTAATATTTTATTTGTATTTCTTATGCTTATAAAAATAGTTAAAAACAATAAAATAAAAGCAGATATTATTGATATGTTTACAGCATTACTGCTTGATAAATCAACATTTAACTTCTCGTTTTTATTTTTATTTTTTTCTTTTGAAGCAGAAGATTTTTTTATAAAACCATCTAATGGAGGAATTCCATTTTTTACAATTTTATGCCCAGGTCCACCCCTTAATATAATTAAATATGGTTCTTTTGGTATTTTTATTGTTAATTCACTTTCATCCGATAGTCTTTTTTCATAAATGATTTCTTCAGACGAAATATATCTAAGTTGTATTAATGCTCCAGATGCACTCTCTCCTGTATTAAATATTCCTTCTACCGTTATAGTATTATCTTCATTATCAAATACATTTAATAATAAAGAGTGTGCATTAATACTAATAGGTAATATTAGTATTAATAATAGTTTTAATAATTTTTTCATTTCATTTCCCTTTTATTTTTTTACCCAAAATATTTTTGCTTCATCTCTATTTTTAGGTAGTTTTCTAGAAATATAAAGAATTGTTAGCCCAAGTATAAAAAGGCCAATATCTACAGCTAATATATTAAATACCTTTTCATCAATAAGTCTTAGAGGTGAAAAATCTGAGCTAATAAAATGAATAATAGGTGCACTTATAAATAATAAAGCAGCAGAAAATAATAATTCTTTTGATGCTTGATAAGAATTTATTCTATAAAATGCCCAAAAAAGTGTAAATAACCATATATTATAAAATATTCCTTGTTGCCAAAGTACTCTATCTACTAGATCAAAAGGTAATAACCATTGCAGCATAAATAATGCAGCAGTTGAGGGAATAACTCCTATCATAATTGCTAAAGAAAGTTTTCCAAACCAATGATAAAAAATTGTTTTGCCATCATATTTTCTTGCTATTTTCTCAAGCCAAAGCATAACACCAAATGAAATAGCAATACAGCATAAAAGCATTAAAACTGCAATCAAAATTCTAAAGAATATATTAATACCAAATAAAAAATGTAAGAAAAATAATGCTTCTGCAACAAATACACTCCATACAGTATCCATTACTTTTTTATTTTTTATTAGATCTCCATTAACTGCATTTAATGTAATAGATGGTTTGTTAAATATTCCACCATTTAAAAATGGTTTATATGGGTTATAGGCAATTATTTCTACTCTTGCAGATGCGTCATTCCAGTTTATTAGCTTTATTTGTTTTAATGTTAAATCTGGATTAATAGTGATAGCTTTTTTGATAAGAATATTAATATCTAACATTTTGGCTGTTTTATTTTCAAGTTTAATGTTTTCTTCTCTTGGAAATAATACTTTTCCTACAAGAGAATCTATATCTTTTGCTTGTCCTTTTGTAAGTATTTCAGCCATTGGACCTGCACTTATTAAACCTACATTCATAACTGCACCTGTTAAAATAATAATTATATAAGGAAGAAAAAACCAGGTAAATAGTTTAATATGAATTCTTGAAAATGTAGATTGTTGATTTTTCCCCTTATTTGAAAATTTCATTTTTATAATTAACATTAGGCCTGTAATAATTGAAAACATACCTCCAATAGCTACTAAACCAAAAATAATACGTCCAATAATTTTTAAAGGTTCTCCATAATGAAGTTCATTTAAAAATTCTGCTAAATGTGAATTATTATCTTCATCATTTAATTTTTTTTCTGTTTTAGGATTAAAAGATACATCTTTATGAAATCTGTGTGTAATTACTAAAGCATTATCTCCCATATGTCCAGGAAGATTTATAATCACATTATTTTTTGGAAAATTTGGATCTTCTAATACTCTATTAAGCATTTTTGTATAATTTATTTCTGTAATATTTATTTGTTCAAAATGTCTAGAAGGTTTTTCCCACATTTTAATATAAGGTAATAATATTGCAAAAATTCCAAAAAATAAAGATAAAAATAATATTTGTGAAAATATAATTCCTCCACTCATATGAATTGTAAATAGTTTTTGTTTTAAAAGTTTTGACTTAGATTCTTCCATGAATTTCCTTTAGTAATAAATGTAATTTAATATAATAAAAACAAAAGTAGGTATAGAAAAACGAAATAAAGCACTTAATCTTGTTGGTGCTAATATTATATATATTGAGACTATTGCCCATATTAAAGTATTAAACATTATTGCTATAATTGCTGTTTCTTCAGTTTTTCCAGGTAAGATATAAGCTAAAAAAGTCATTCCTAAATATGCTACGAGTAAACCACCAAAAATAGAGCATAATGTTCTAAATAATCCAATTCTTTTTCCATCTTTTTCTGCTGTTGATAGTTTGTTATAGATTTTTTTTATCACTGTTAACCTTGTTTGATTGATTATTAAAGTTTCTCAAAATTAATTTGAGAAACTTTGTCTTTTTTTATTAGAATTTGTAACTTAGACTCGCATTAAGTGTTCTAGGAGAACCTTCTGCAACACCTATATTAGTAGAAGCCGCTCGAACATATTCTTTATTAAATAAATTCTTTACACTTAAGTTTGCTTCCCAAGAAACTTTTTTATAAGAAATACTTGCATTATAAATAGTATGAGCTTTTATTGTAATATCATCTAACCCTCTAGCTGATACAACTTTTTTACCTAAATATTCAGCTCCTGCACCTAGATATACATTTGAAAATATAGGGTTATTTAATTTATATGTAGTAAATACATTTGCAGTATGTTTTGGAACACCATTAAACTCTTTATTTTTATTATCTTTAGTTTTTGTATAGCCATATGAAGCTACAATAGACCATCCTGGTGATAGTTCTCCATTTAAATCAAATTCAATACCTTGACTTTGCCTTTTTGCACTAGCTATATAGTCTCTAGGATTAGCAGTGTTATTATCTAACATAGCTACATTTTCTTTTTCTATTTTAAAGATACTTGCTGTAAAACTTAAATTATCATCTAATAATTTTTGTTTTAAACCAATTTCATATCCTTTTCCTGTTTCAGGTTTTAGAATTTTGCCTCTGGCATCTTTATAGAAAGATTGTTGTGGATTAAATGATTCAGAATAATTTGTAAAAATTGTTGTTTCTTGATTTATTTTATATACAATTCCAAATTGAGGAAGTACTTTTGTACTTGTGTAAGAAGATGAAGGTGTAGGTTCATCATTATATTTTACTTTATCATATCTAAGACCTGCACTAAATACTAAATTATCACTTGCATTAATATGGTCTTGAATAAAACCACCATATCTTGTTGTTTTAAATACACCATTTACTCCTGGACCAAAAGATGTTAAATTATTTGGAGTTTCAGGGTAAGGTAATTTATATTTTGGATTTTTTAAGTCAAGGTAATATGCTGATGCCCAATCTACTGCAGTAAATTGTTTAAAGTTTTGTTTTCTATAATCTAAACCGATTGTTAAATTGTTTTCAATGTTAGCAATTTTAAAATCACTATTTATTGTATATTGTAAAATATTTTCTGTATAGTCTTGATTCTGTTGTGTATATACGTGTTTTATTTGATTTGTATCATAATTATAAGCCATAACAGCAAGTGATTTTGGTAAATCTAGCGTATAATTTACATTTCTATATTTAAAATTTGAATTCCAATTATTAAAAGTACTATCAAAATCAAAACCTAAAATTTTTTGATCTCTATCTGCTATTTCATCAGGATGAGTTATTGTATTTTTTAATGAAACTTCAATGACTCCATCTTTACTTAAAATACTTCCAAAATCAAAAGGTTTTTCTTCATCTGATATTTCAGCAATAAGTGTTAATGTATTATTTTCATTTAAATCATAAGCTAATGATGGTGCAATAAAAAGTTTTTTATTATTATTACTGTAGTTTTTATATCCTGGATCATTTTTATATGTTGTAATAAGTCTATATCTTAATGTCCCATTTTCACTTAAAGGTCCACCAATATCTAATTTTGGCGAAAATAAAGCATTTGAGTTTATATCTAGTTTTATTTCAGCATGAAATTCTTTTTGTGGTTTTTTCTTAACAAGATTAATAATACCACCTGGTTGTGATTCACCAAATTGAATTGAATTTGGCCCTTTTAGTACTTCAATACTTTCTAAATCAAAAACTTCAGGATCAGGAATACCTTTTTCTACTCTTAATCCATCTCTTAATAATGATACTCCTCCAAAACCTCTCATTGAATAAGAATTGTTTCTAGATCTTCCATGACCTTGATATACAGTATTTGAAGACATCGTAATAAGATCATCAACTGTATTTGTTTGAAAATCAGAAATAAAGTCTTTATTAAATACTTGAACAGAACTTGCCATTTTTTCTGTTTCAATACTATTTCTAGCTATTTTAGTTTTTTTTGTATTTAAATAATTAGATGAATTATCACTGATAATTGTAATTGATTCTAATTTTTTATTTTCTTCACTAGGATTAACTTTATCTGCTAATAAAGTAGAAGCAGAAAGTAACAAGATTGAAAGTGTTATTGATATGTGTTTATGTAAATGATTTATTTTCATAAATATTCCCCTAAATTTTTTATTGAATATTACAATTAATGATTGTTATTATCAATATTCTTTAGTCAAATTAAGGAATTAAATAGCTAAAAATGGGAGAAATTATTTATTGAATTGTTTTTTATATACGCTAGGTGTTAAACCAAAATATGTAGAAAATAGTTTTGAGAAGTTTCCTGTGTGTTTATATCCAACTTTTAGTGCAACTTCTTTTACGCTAAAATCTTCTTTTAGTAAATCTTTTGATATTTTCATTCTATGTTTTTGTAACATTTCATATACTGTCATTTTATAATATATTTTAAAATCTTTTTTTAAATAACATTCATTTATTGCAGATTTATATGCAATTTCTTTTATAGAAAGTGATGAAGCATATTGAGTTAAAATTATCTCTTTTGCTTTTTTTAGTGATCTTATTATATTTTTATCAAGATTAAGTTTTGAATTTACATTATGAATGATTTTTTCAATTGTATAGTGAACTAAAGATGTTATTTTTGATTCTAAATATAAGTCAGTTATTAAAAACTCATTTAAACCTTTTCCTTTTAAATATAATAAGGTCTCCATTTGCTCATGATCAATATCTCCACCTTCAAGAATTGAATAAGAATTTTCTTTAGCTTCAATCATCTTTTCATTTAGATTTTCTAGTTTATTTGAAAGTTTTAAAAAAAGTTCTTCTTTTATTCCTATGGTTAATGTATTATATGAAGTATCTTTTTTAAAAGATAAATCTACTTCAAATTTATCTGAAGAAAAGCCTAAAAAATAAGTATTTTTTTTTAATAAGTACTCTCTTTTATCTTTAAAAACTTGTTGAATATCATTTGATAGATTAAATATTAATATTGCACCTGCTACATCAGATCTTATTTTTGCACATGTGTTATTGTTTAATTTATAATTATTCGAAGATGTTGCTATTCCACTACCCATATCATACCAAATAAAATTTCCTTCACCTAGATTAGATTTCACTTTTGCTAAAAAAGTTTCTCGAGAAAAAGGATTATTTATTTTTTTTAATATATCAAGTAGATCATCATAGTTAATGTAATTTATATCATTCATATTTACATATTACACTAATTGATAGAAAAGTGCAATGTATATAATATTTTAAAATACTGTTTATTCTTGTAAGATTATATCTTAATTTTTTTTCTAGTATTAGTGAATTTTTATCCAAAACTTTATTAAATTTAAAATAAATTTTAATAAAGTTTTTAATAGGATTTGATTTTGTTAAAAGAGAATGAATTTAATATTCTAGAAAAAGAAGATTAAATTCATATGTTTTTAGTATTTTGTGTAAACAGTTTTAGAACTAGTATAAAAAGCGCCTGCTGCATAAGATTTTTCACGTGATCCATAAGATGAGTCTTTTTTTCCACCAAATGGAACATGGTTATCCATTCCCGCTGTTGGAAGATTAATCATTACATTTCCAATATCTGCATCATGTTTAAATCTATTTGCAAGTTTTAAATCATTTGTAATGATTCCACCTGATAATCCAAAAATTGTATCATTTAAAATCTCAACTGCATCTTCGTAATCATCTGCTTTTATTACACAAGCAATTGCTGCAAACATTTCTTCTTGATTAATTCTCATTTGAGATTTTCCATCTACAAATAGAGCAGGTGAGAAAAAGTATCCATTTGTTTCACTTTTAATAGCTTCACCACCACAAAGAAGAGTTGCTCCTTCTTCAAGTCCTAATTTAACATAAGCTAAGTTTTCATCTAATTGTTTTTTATCAATACAAGGACCTATTTGAGTACTTTTATCCATTACATTTCCAACAACTAATGATTTCATTTTTTCTTGGAATTTTTCTAGAAATTCATCGTAAATTCCTGGAGTAACAATTAGTTTTGAACAAGAAGTACATTTTTGTCCATTAGCATTATAAGAACCTTTAATAGCAGCTTCAACAGCTAGATCTATATCTGCATCATCTAAAATAATTAAAGAGTTTTTACTTCCCATTTCAAGTTGTAGTTTTGTCATAGTCGTAATTGATTTTTTAGCTAATTCTTGTCCTACTGCTACTGATCCTGTAAAAGTAATAGCTTGTACTTTTTTAGATTTAGATAAAGCATCTCCAATAACTCCACCTTTTCCAAATGTTAATGAAAATACACCTTTAGGTAAGGCAGTTGAATTAATTATATGAGTTAATATATAAGCAATTGCTGGCGTTTTACTTGAAGGTTTAAATATTACAGAATTTCCATAAGCTAGAGCCGGAGCAATTTTCCATGCTGGAATTGCTAAAGGATAATTCCAAGGAGTAATAACACCTATTATACCAACAGATTCATTTATTACTTCAATATCAACATTTACTCTAGGTGAATCCATATAAACACCTTTATTTCTAATTGCTTCTGCGGCAAAATAAGAAAAGAATTCAGCTGATTTTACAACTTCATCTATTGCTTCTTTTAAAGGTTTTCCAGCTTCTCTTGCAATGATCTTACCGAAATAATCTTTATCTTCAAGTAGTTTTTCTGCTATTTCATTTAAAATATCAGCTCTTAAAAAGATAGAAGAATTTTTCCAAGTTTTTTGAGTCTCATGTGCATAATCTATTGTTTCAAGTACATTACTTAACGTTCCTTTGTAATATGTAGAAACTATATCACTTGGATCAGAAGGATTAATATTTTTATCAATCTCACCACTATCTCTCCATTCACCACAAATTAGATTTTTCAATGGATCATTTTGTATTGATGCTCTGAACTCTGATTTTAATAATTGTTTTTCTTCTATCTTTTTCATATGATTCCTTTTTATTTGTTAATTCATTATAATGACATAAAACTTAAATAAAGCTTAGTTGTTATAACAATATAACAAATTAATTAAATCATATTGAAAGTGTTCTATTTATCGATTCTGTCCATCCTTTATAAAGCTCAATTGCTATATCTATATCCATAGAAGACTCAAATCTTTTTTCTAAATGCCAATTATTAGCGAAATCTTCTTTATTTGTATAAAAACCTTTTTTCATTCCTGCTAAAAAAGCTACACCTAAAGCAGTAGTCTCTAATATCTCAGGTCTATCAACGCTAGTTCCTAAAATGTCTGCTAAAAATTCAATTGTATAATCTGAGGCTGACATTCCTCCATCTACTCTTAAAACAGATTTTTCTTTTATATTTATATTCTCATCAAATGATTCTATGTCATTATGCATAGCATCTAATAAGTCTTTTGTTTGATATGCAACTGATCGTAAAGCTGCTTTTGCAAATTCAGCTGGTCCTGAGTTTCTTGTTAGTCCATAAATTGCACCTCTACAATGAGCATCCCAATAAGGAGCTCCTAAACCTGTAAAAGCCGGAACTATATATAACTCTTGAGAAGGATCAGCAGCCAAAGCTAACTCTTGAGTATCTTTAGCTTCGTTTATAATTTTAAGTCCATCTCTTAACCATTGGACTACTGCTCCAGCTACAAATATAGATCCTTCAATTGCATAAGTTATTTCACCATCAAGTTGATAAGCAATAGTACTTAAGAGTCTATTTTTTGATAAAATCATATGAGGCCCTGTATTTAATAATACAAAACATCCTGTTCCATAAGTAGCTTTTATCATTCCTTCTTTAAAACAAGCCTGTCCAATAGCTGCACTTTGTTGATCACCTGCAACTGCATTAATTTCTATGCTTTCTCCAAATATACTAGAATGAACTTCTCCGAAATCATCCGCACAGTTTTTAACTTCAGGTAACATAATCATAGGAATATCTAATAAGTCACATATCTCTTTGTCCCAAGTTCCATCATTAATATTAAATAACATAGTTCTAGAAGCATTTGTTGCATCGGTTAAGTGCTTTTTTCCATTTGTTAATTTCCAAATTAAAAAAGAATCCACTGTACCAAATAATAATTCACCCTTTTTGGCTTTTTCTCTGGCGCCTTCAACATTATCTAGAATCCATTTTAATTTTGTTCCTGAAAAATAAGGATCAAATAAAAGACCTGTTTTCTCTCTTAACATTTGTTCATGTCCTACTTTTTTATACTCTTCACAAATACTAGCTGTTCTTCTATCTTGCCAAACAATTGCGTTATAAATTGCCTGTCCCGTATTTTTATCCCATACTATTGTTGTTTCCCTTTGGTTTGTAATTCCAATTGATACGATATCTGAAGCTTTGATATTGTTATCTTTAAAAAGATTTTTACAGGTATTTAATACTGTATTATATAAATCATTTGCATCATGTTCAACCCATCCTGATTGTGGAAAATATTGAGGAAATTCTTCTTGAGATGAAGCATGTATTTTCATATCTTTATTAAATAAAATTGCTCTACTTGATGTTGTACCTTGATCTATTGATAAAATATATTTCATAATGCCTACTTTTGATTTTAATTTATTTGCAGAATAAAGTTCACATATATGAAGTTTATTCTACAAACAATTTGATTACTCAAATTGTTTGTATTATACTTATTTTGACCAAGATTTAAGTAATTCATCGTAAGAAATAGTTATAGCTTGAGGTTTTTCATTTACTAATTTAGCTTTAGGAGCACCTGGTTTATTTAACCAATATGATTCAGAACTTTTTTTATTAAGTTTTGGACCAATATCACCTTGAACACCAGCTCTTTGAATTCTTTTCATAACTTTCTCTTGTGCAAGACAAAGATTATTTAAAGCCTCTTGTGCTGTTTTAGCACCAGAAGATGCATCTCCAATATTTTGCCACCATAACTGTGCTAATTTTGGATAATCAGGAACATTAGTACCAGTTGGAGACCATTGAACTCTTGCTGGAGATCTATAAAACTCAATTAATCCACCAAGTTTTGGTGCTCTTTTTGTAAAAGACTCATGATTAATTGAAGATTCTCTAATAAAAGTTAAACCTACATGAGATTTTTTTAAATCTACAGTTTTAGAAGTAACAAATTGTGCATATAACCATGCAGCTTTTGATCTTTTAACCGGAGTTGATTTCATTAAAGTCCAAGAACCAGCATCTTGATAACCAATTTTCATTCCTTTTGTCCAATATGCACCATGAGGTGAGGGTGCCATTCTCCATTTTGGAGTTCCATCAGCATTAACAACAGCAATTTTTTCTTTTACCATATCAGCTGTAAATGCTGTATACCAGAACATTTGCTGAGCTATTTGACCTTGTGCTGGAACTGGACCAGCCTCTGAAAATACCATTCCTGCAGCAGATGGTGGTGCGTATTTTTTTAACCATTCAACATATTTTTCAATTGCATAAACAGCAGCAGGTGAATTTGTAGCTCCTCCTCTATTTACACAAGAAGCAGTTGGTTGAGATTTTGAATTTACTCTAATTCCCCATTCATCTACAGGTAATCCATTAGGTTCCCCTACATCTCCCATTCCGGCCATAGACATCCAAGCATCAGTAAATCTCCATCCTAAAGATGGATCTTTTTTACCATAATCCATATGTCCATAAACTTTTTTACCATCTATTACTCTACCTGTAAAAAATTCTGCAATATCTTCATATGCAGACCAGTTAACAGGAACACCTAATTTATAACCATATCTAGATTTAAAATCAGCCATATTCTTTTTATCTGCAAACCAATCAGCTCTAAACCAATAAAGGTTCGCAAATTGTTGATCTGGTAATTGATATAATTTACCATCAGGTCCAGTTGTAAAATTAAGTCCAATAAAATCTTTTAAATCTAAACCTGGATTTGTTACATCTTTACCTTCATTTTTCATCCAAGCTGTTAAATCTCTTGCTTGTTGATATCTCCAGTGAGTACCAATTAAATCTGAATCATTAATATAAGCATCATAAATATTTTGCCCTGTTTGCATTTGAGTTTGTAGTTTTTCAACAACATCACCTTCTCCAATAATGTCATGTAAAACTTTTATACCTGTTAAATCAAAAAAAGCTTTTGTTAAAACTTTACTTTCATAAACATGAGTTCCAATACCTTCAGAAACAACTTTAATAGTCATTCCCTTATATGGAATAGAAGCTTTTTCAAACCAATCCATTTCTTTTTTCATTTGCGCTTTAGATAAAACTGATGGTTGAAATTCTTTCACCCATTTACCCATATCTGCAGATGCAAAAACTGATGTTGTACTTAATAACAATGTAGCTAGAACTGAAGTAGTCATTCCATATTTTAATTTCATTTCTTTTCTCCTAATTAATATTAATATTTTCAAGTATAGTAAAAAATTACTAAAATTATTATTTTTTTACTAAATTAATTTTATACCCATTTAAATACAGCTAAGGCATAAATAAAACAAATAACAAGTGCTCCAAATATAGGAGCTCCAAAAGCCGCTAAATAAGCAATGCTAATAAAAGCAGAACCTAAAAGTGAAAGAAAAAGCCTATCTCCTGGTGTTGTTTCAATACGCAAGATACCTAGCCTTGGTGCTTGCGGTGCTTTTATTGACCATATTGCCATTATTACTAATGTAATAAAAATACAAATAAAAAATGCGGCCGTTCCATTTGTCCAAGCCATCCATGATAAATTCATAAACTCTCCTTATACTCTACCAAGAGATAAACCCTTAGCAATATGATGTCTTACAAAGTAAATAACAATTGCACCTGGTACTAATGTTAACACACCAGCTGCTGCTAATACTCCCCAATCAACTCCAGAAGCTGAAACTGTTTTTGTCATTGTTGCAGCAATTGATTTAGCATCAACTGCTGTAAGAGTTCTACTTAAAAGTAATTCAACCCATGAAAACATAAAACAAAAGAATGCAGCAACACCAATTCCTGAAGCAATTAATGGTGTAAAAATTTTTGTAAAAAATGCAAAAAAACTAAAACCATCAACATAGGCTGTTTCATCAATTTCTTTTGGTACACCACGCATAAAACCTTCTAAAATCCAAACTGTTAATGGAACGTTGAATAATGTATGGGCTAGAGCCACCGCTAAATGTGTATCAAATAAACCAACGCTTGAATAAAGCTGAAAAAATGGCAGCGCAAAAACTGCAGGTGGTGCCATTCTGTTAGTTAGTAACCAAAAAAACAGATGTTTATCTCCTAAAAATGTATATCTTGAGAATGCATAAGCAGCAGGAAGTGCTACTACTAATGAAATAACTGTATTCATAACAACATATATCATAGAATTAATATATCCCCAATACCAGGAAGGATCTGTAAAAATTGTAATGTAATTATCAAATGTTAAATTAATAGGAAAAAGTGAAAATGTTCCTAGAATTTCTTCATTTGTTTTTAAACTCATATTAATTAACCAATATATTGGTATCATTAAAAACAGTATATATAAAAGCATAATACTAGGTGATTTACTAGAGAAAAAACCTTTTTTTTCAATTCTTGACATTTTAGTTCTCCCTCTTATCAATATTATTCATAACAGTAAAAAATACCCAAGATACAAGTAAAATTACTAAAAAGTACATTAATGAGAATGCAGCTGCTGGTCCTAAGTCAAACTGTCCAATTGCCATTTTTACAAGGTCAATTGAAAGGAAAGTAGTTGCATTCCCAGGTCCTCCACCTGTTAAAACCATAGGTTCAGTATAAATCATAAACGAATCCATGAATCTTAAAAGCGTTGCTATTAATAAAACACCCATCATTTTAGGAAGTTCTATATATCTAAATACATTCCATCTTGATGCTTGATCTATTTTTGCAGCTTGATAATAAGCCTGAGGAATTGATTGTAATCCTGCGTAACATAATAAAACAACTAAAGAAGTCCAATGCCATACATCCATTACAATAATAGTTACCCAAGCGTCAAATACATTTTGAGTATAGTTATAATCAATACCCATAGAAGCTAGGGTATATCCTAATAATCCAATATCTGTTCGTCCAAATATTTGCCAAATTGTTCCAACTACATTCCAAGGTACAAGTAAAGGAAGTGCTACTAAAACTAAACATACAGATGCCCAAACTCCACCTTTTGGCATATGAAGAGCTATAAATATTCCTAAAGGAATTTCAATAGCTAAAATAATTCCAGTAAAAAGAACTTGCCTTCCAAATGCGTCATGAATTCTCTCAGAATGTATTATTTCTTCGAACCATTCTAAACCAACTTCATAAAATACATTATTTCCAAATGTATCTTGAACTGAATAATTAACAACAGTCATTAGAGGAATTAGTGCAGAAAATCCAACTAATAATAAAACTGGTAAAACTAAAAACCAAGCTTTTTGATTTACTGTTTTTCTCATAATATTACCTCTCCTTCATAAATCCAAGAATCAGCATAAATATTTACTTTATCCATGTTAAATTTCATAGATGACATAGTAGAAGTAATTTTTGTATCTTCTTCTACAATAATATTTATTTTCTTTCCATCATACATAGCTCGAACAATTTTATGATGTGCTAAATCTTCAATTCTTTGAATATCAATTTTAATTCCTTCTCCATCTTCACAAAGTTCAATAAATTCTGGTCTAATTCCAAGTTCAAGTTTTTTATTTGTATCTTGATAAATATGATTTAATTTAATAGTATCATTTTTTAGTCTTGCAATATTTCCTTGAATTTGTACGTCTAATACATTCATCCCTGGTGAGCCTATAAAATATCCTACAAATGTGTGCGCTGGTTTTTCAAATAATTCTTCAGGAGTTCCTATTTGTATTACTTCTCCATCTTTCATTAAAACCACTTTATCTGCAAAAGTTAAAGCTTCTGTTTGATCATGTGTTACAAAAATCATAGTATGTTTAAGCTCTTTATGTAAAGCTTTTAATTGAGTTCTTAATTCCCATTTCATATGAGGATCAATTACTGTTAATGGTTCATCTAATAAAATAGCATTAACATCTTCTCTTACCATTCCTCGTCCCAATGAAATTTTTTGTTTTTCATCTGCTGATAAACCTTGTGCTTTTTTATGCATTATGTCTTCAACTTGAATTGAACGAGCAATTGAAGCTACTCTTTGTGCTATATATTTAGCATCTGCTCCTCTGTTTTTTAATGGAAATTCAAGGTTTTGTTTTACTGTCATCGTATCGTATACAACAGGAAATTGAAAAACTTGTGCAATATTTCTATCCCCTGTATCTTTAAAAGTTACGTCATCATCATTAAAAAGAATTCTACCCTCAGATGGAGTTATAATTCCCGAAATAATATTAAGTAGTGTTGATTTTCCACATCCTGAAGGTCCAAGAAGTGCATAAGCAGCTCCATCTTCCCATTCGTGATTTAACTTTCTTAATGCATAATCTTTATCTGAAGTTGGATTCTTCATATAAGAGTGTGCTAAGTTTGAAAGAGTAATTCTAGCCATATTACCTTCTCCTATTATCTGTTATTTGCATATGATGCATTTTTTAATATTTCACCATCTTTTTTAAATATAAACATATGTCTTGTTTCTAAATATAAACATAACTCTGAGTTATATTCAAAGTCATGAACTCCATGAACTAATCCAATCCAATTTTCATTATGATAAGACATGTGTAAAAAAGTTTCTGAACCTGTTATTTCAGTAACATCTAAATGAGTACATAATTTAATTGAATTATCATTTTGTTTTTTTAACTTTAAATGACTTGGTCTAAAACCAGCTAAATATTCGCCTTCTTCTAGATCTTTTAAATCTTCATTTAAAGATATTTTCCCATTTTCTCCAAAATACATAAAAGCTTTATCTATTTTTATATTTAAAAAGTTCATTGATGGATTTGAGAATACTTTTGCAGTTATTGCATCTTTTGGGTTGTGATAAACTTCAGAAGTTTCCCCAAATTGAGTAATTCTCCCTTCCCATAAAGTAGCTACATTTCCACCTAATAATAAAGCTTCTTCAGGTTCAGTTGTAGCATAAACAAAGATAGCTCCAGATTCTTCAAAAAGTTTAGGTATTTCTTCTCTTAATTCTTCTCTAAGTTTATAATCTAAATTAGCTAAAGGTTCATCTAACAAAACTAGACCTGATCCTTTTACTAATGATCTAGCTAATGCACAGCGTTGCTGTTGTCCACCTGATAATTCACTAGGTCTTCTATCTAGCATAGATTCAAGTCTCATAAGTTTTGCAGTTTTTCTAACTGCTTTATCAATAAAGTCATCACTTTTTTTCATTATTCTAAGAGGTACAGCAATATTTTCATATACACTCATAGAAGGATAATTAATAAACTGTTGATAAACCATAGCAATTTTTCGTTTTTGCACTTTCATTCCCGTAACATCTTCACCATTCCAAATAATTTGACCTGATGTAGGAACATCTAATCCAGCCATTATTCTCATTAAGGTAGTTTTTCCAGATGATGTACGTCCAAGAAGAACATTCATCGTACCTTTTTTAAGTGTTAAGTTTGTATCATATATATGTGTTCTTCCATCAACCTTCATTGTTATGTTTTTAAGCTCTAAAGACATATATTTCTCTCCTTCTTTTTAT
>JABSOL010000157.1 GCA_013215985.1 Campylobacteraceae bacterium | reverse complement strand
ATAAAGTCTTTTTTTAAGTAATAAAATAAAAATTATTAAATTATCAATCATCTTTACTTGCATATATCTATCAATTATTATATAATTAATTCATAATAGTAATAAATTATTTAATTTCTAGGCGTCTAAAACTATATTTTATAATCAAAGGGAGAATATGAATATAAGCAAAATAAGGAATATGGTTGAAGATGATCATATTATATTTTTAACATATGGCGGTTTTTTATCTCAAAATTTAATTTCTGGAATGACAGAAGCTTTAGAGAGTGAAACTGAATATAGTGAGATCAAACTATCAACAGCTACTAATATTTTTACAATATTTATTGAACTATCTCAAAATATGATGAATTATTCCAAATCAATTGAATTAAATGATACAAATCAACGAAGAGGTGGATTGATATTAGTAGGTAAAGATAAAAATAATAATTATTTTATTCATAGTCAAAATATAGTTTCTAATGAAGATAAAGAAAAATTAGAAAAAAAACTTAAATTATTAAAAACTATGACTTATGATGAAGTGAAAAAAAAATATAGAGAACTAAGAAGATTAGGTTCTGGTAAACATGCACAAGGTGCGGGTATTGGTTTTTATGAAATTGCAAAACGATGTGATAAATTAGAATATGAGTTTGAGTACATAAATGAAAATAGATATTATTTTAATCTTAAAACATTTATATTAAAAAAAGATTAAAGGATAATAGTGGAAAATATAATTATAGATGAAACAAAATATACTCCTAAAATAGTATTAGATGCAGATAAAGGTGAAATTTCTTTTGTAGGTAAATCTTATCCTGAAAATACTTTTGAATTTTATAATCCTGTAATGAATTGGTTAGAAGATTATTTTAGTGAAACTAAAAATGAAAATACAATTATTAATTTTGAAATTATATATTTTAATTCTTCAAGTTCAAAATTATTTTTTGATTTTTTTGATACTGTAGAAGAAGCTAGTGTAGTGCACGATGTGATTATTAATTGGATTTATGATGAAGAAAACGATTCTGCTTTAGAAGCAGGAGAAGATTTTATTGAAGATTTCGAGAATTTAAACTTTAATTTAGTTCAAAAGTAAAATATAAAGAGGTTTTTTTATGTTTAATAAAAATAATGATAGAAGAAAAATTAATGATGATAGAAGAAATCCTGATATTGAAAGAAGGAGTTCTGATATTATTATTCCTGAGAATAAATTAATCTCAGAAATTGAAATTTTAAGAGAAGAGTTTATTAAAACAACTGAAAAACTAATAAGAGATGTAAAACGTCAAGATAAAATAATGGTTAGAAGTGATAAAAGACAGCAAAAAGAATATGATCAATTACAATTACAATTAAAACAAGTAGAATTTTTAAATAAAGAAATTGAAGAAACACAAAGAGAAATTATTTTTACAATGGGTGCTATTGGTGAATCAAGATCAAAAGAGACTGGAAATCATGTAAGAAGAGTAGCTGAATATTCAAAACTGTTGGCTTTATTTTATGGTTTAGATCCTAGTACGGCTGAACTACTAAAACAAGCTTCGCCTATGCATGATATTGGAAAAATTGCTATTCCTGATTCGATATTAAATAAACCAGGAAGACTTACTGCCGAAGAGCGAGTAATTATGGATACTCATGCAGGTTTAGGATATGAAATGCTTAGACATTCAACTCGTCCTTTATTAAAAATTGCGGCTACTGTTGCAAATGAACATCACGAGAAATGGGATGGCAGTGGATATCCTAATGGTTTAAGTGGAGAGAATATTCATATCTATGGTCGAATTACTGCAATAGCCGATGTTTTTGATGCTTTAGGATGTGATAGGGTATATAAAAAAGCCTGGGATGATGAAAAAATATTTAAACTTTTTAGAGAAGAAAGAGCAAAACATTTTGATCCTAACCTAATAGATATATTTTTTGAAAACTTAGATGATTTTTTAGAAATAAGAGAAAAACTTAAAGACATAGTAAATTAAATATTTAATAAGGTTATAAATGAAGAATAAGAAGTTAGTTTATAATAATAAATCTCTATCAAAAACTCTTTCTGTAATTTTAATTATTGGAGTTTGTATAGTATCTAGTATTGCAACCGCATTCTTATATAGTATTAATAAAACAAATGCTTTAGAAGATTTTGAAAAAAGAAATAATTCAATAAAATACCAGTTAAGTATTTCTTTATCTGAACCTATGTGGAATATTGATGGAAAAGGAATTAGCGTAATTGCTAGTTCTTATACTAATGATATTTCTTTAGTTTCTTTAGATATTTTTTCAGAAGATATGAGAAGACTATTTACATATAAAAATCCAAGAACTCATAATAAAAAGTATTTTAATGAATATAGTATTGCTATTAAAAAAGATAATGAACATTTAGGAATTATCCAAATAGTTTTTTCAAAAGAAAGTTTAAATAATAAACTAAATAATATGTTAAGAAATGCTCTTCTTGTATTAATTTTAACATTAATTACTATTTCTGCTTTAACAGTAATTTCATTTAGATTACTTTTAAATAAATCTTTAGATAATTTAATGAATAGAGCATCATTAATAGGAAGTGGAGATATTTCTTCTAATACTAATAATCTATTTAAAGAATTTTTACCTTTAATTGAAGTGTTAAATACTATGAGTTCTAAAATATCAAGACAAGTATCTTTATTAAATGAAAACAAAAACAATCTTGAAATAACTGTAAAAGATAGAACTTCTCAATTATTAAAAGAAAAACAATTTATTCATTCAATTATGAATTCTTTAACATCAATGGTGTTAACTACTGACGGAAAACAAATAAACTCAATAAATAAAGCATTTTTAGATTATTTTAACATAAAAGACGAAAAAGATTTTTTCAAACATTATGAAAATAAATTTACTGATTATTCAAATAATGAATCTATTTCATATTTAATGACTTGTATTCATAAAGAGGAGTGGATAAATTCAATTAATGATCATCCTGATAATATTCATAAGGTTGAATTTTATATGAATGATTGTAAGTATATTTTTACAATTACAATTGATAAATTTATTTTTGAAAATAAAGAATTATTTACGATTGTTTTAACAGATATATCTGAATTAGAAAAAATAAAAAATAAAATAGAAGAAATTAATAAACATACAAAAGAATCAATTGAGTATGCTGCTTTAATCCAAAATTCTTTAATTCCATCAATTGATTTAATTAATGTATTTTTTACAGACTCTTTTGTAATATGGGAGCCTAAAGATATTGTAGGTGGCGATATTTATTTATTTCCTCAATTAGTAAATAAAGATGAATGTATTTTAATGATGATTGATTGTACTGGTCACGGTGTTCCTGGAGCTTTTGTAACAATGTTAGTAAAAGCAATAGAAAAACAAATTATTACTATTACTAATGCAAGTGAGGAAGAGATTAATCCAGCTTATATTTTACAAGAGTTTAATAAAGAAATGAAAAGTATTTTAAAACAAAATTCTAGTGATGTAAAATTTAATGCAGGTTTTGATGGCGCAATTATTTCTTACAATAAAAAAGATAAAATACTTAAATATGCAGGTGCAAAAGTACCTTTATATTATATAATTAATGACGAAATAAAAACTATAAAAGGTGATAGTCATTCAATAGGATACAACACTTCTGATATTAATTATAAGTTTACTCAGCACGAAATTAAAATAGAAGAAGATATTACTTTTTATCTTAGTACTGATGGTTTCTTAGATCAAACAGGAGGTTCTAAAGGTTTTTCTTATGGACGTAAAAAGTTTAAAGAATTATTATTAAATAATTATAAAAAAAGTATGAATGAACAACAAGATATATATTTATCTACGTTAAATGATTATCAAGGAAATGAAGAAAAAAATGATGATATTACATTTATTGCTTTAAAACCCTAGATAATTTAAAAATAAGATGCTTTTTACTTATTAATTTTTTGTAAAAAAGCATTTAAAGAATTTGCAAAGTTCTGCGCATCTTTTATTCCAAAAGCTGCAGGTCCTTTTGTTTGTTCTCCTGAGTCTCTTATATCTTGCATTAAATTTCTATAAGCTAGATATTGTTTGATATTCTCTTTTGTATATGCTTGACCTCTATGGTCAATTGCATGTGCATTTTTATCAATTACTCTATCAGCTAATGGAATATCTGCTGTTATTACTAAATCATTTTCTTCTAAGATATTTATAATTTCATTATCCGCTTCATCAGCTCCTAAATCTACAATTAAATATTTAATATTTGATGACTTTCCAATATTTATTTTTTTGTTTGCAATTACGATAGTTTCTATACTATTTTTATTTATTGCTCTTAAAATAATGTCTTTTAATAAATTTGGAAAAGCATCTCCATCAATATATAATTTCATTATAATCCTTTTTTTGTATATATTACTATTATTTTTATAATTTTATGTTATATTTGAAAGAAAAATAATAATTTAAATAAAAAGAGTTTATATGATCAACACAAATAAAAATGTATTTTATGCTTTACTGTTTTTAGCTATGGCTGGATGGGGAGCTTCTTGGGTTAATGCTAAAGTATTATCTTCTTATATTAATGAATATGAACTTATTTTTTTAAGAAATATATTCACTATTATTACTTTAGCTCCACTTATTTACCTTGCAAAAAAGAGTTTTTATATTAATGTAAAAAGTTTATTTTTAGCTTTTTGTGTTGCAATGGTTATGATTGTTTATATGAAATGCTATTTTTTAGGTACAAAAGAGGGAACTGCTTCATTAGGAGGATCACTTGTTACTTCACTGATTCCTATTAATACATTTATTATAATGGCTGTATTTTTTGGAAAAAAGATTTTAAGAAAAGATGTTTTTGCTTTATCTTTAGGTGCTATTGGTGTTTTAACGATGTTAAATATATGGACTTTTGAAAGTAAAGAAATATTTTCATCTCATAATCTATATTTTTTAGCAGCTTCTATTCTTTGGCCTATATTAACTATACTTTCTTCAAAAATAACAAAAACTTCACCTTTAGTTTTTACTTTATATATGTATATTATTACAACTGTAATAGTTAGTATATTCTTTTTAGATGTAAGTTCAATTGATTATTCTTCTTTTGATGATATATTTTGGATAAATATATTTTCTTTATCAGTAATAGCAACTACTTTTTCTACAAGTATTTAATTTATAGGAATTGAGAAATTATGTACAAATGAAGTAAGTTCATTTATATTTTTAGTGCCATTCTTTTCTATTTTATTTTCAATTATATTTTTAAATGAAACAGTATCTGCATCAACAATAATAGGTGTTCTTTTAACTTTATTTGCAGTAAAAATATTAAATAATATAAAAATAATAAAGAGAAAAAAAGTTTAGTCTTCTTTTTCCTCTTTTATTATTTCTCTTTTTTCTTTTATTACTTCTCTTTTATCTTTTATTATTTGTCTTTTTTTTTCTTTTTTTTTTTCTTTCTTTTTTTCATTCTTTTTTTCATTCATTTTTACTAATAAAGCAGATGTAAATATACTTCCTGGAATAGCATAAAAAGCAATTCCTAAAAAAGAAACAATAGCTGTTAAAATTCTACCCATAGTTGAAATAGGGTACATATCACCATAACCAACAGTAGTAAATGTTATAACTGCCCACCACATAGTTGTAGACATTGATGAAAATATTTCAGGTTGAACATCTTTTTCTGCATAATAAACTAAAGGTGTAATAGTTAAAAGAATTATTAACAAAGCTATAAAAATAAAAATAAATTCTTCTTTTTTATCTCTTAAAATTTCTGAAATTAAATTATCAAATGATGAGAATTTTGAAAGCCGGAATAATTTAAATATTCTAATTATTCTTAAAGCCCTCAAAAAACCTAGGTCAATATTAAAGAATGACAAATAAAAGGGAATTAAAACAAGTAAATCTATAAGCATAAAAGGACTAAAAGCATATTCTAATCTTTTTTTATGATTTTTATAAGAAATTGAATATATTCTTAATATATACTCAATAGTGAAGAGTATAATATTGAGTATATTAATCGCACTAAATATATGGTAGTAATCACTTAATTCTTTTTCCGTTTGTAAAAACATAATAATTATACTAATTATTATATTGAAAAAGATTAAGGCTTGAATCAATAGGATCCCCCCATTTACCAAAAAAAGATAAAACCTTATACAAAGAAATTTTTAAGGACAAAATTTTAGAAAAATAAACCAATCCGACTATGTTTTTAGTAAGTTTTCTATAATTAGAATAATGAATCCATACTTTACTAAGTTTTGTCCAGTTGAAAAGTTTGAATTCCATAACGTTT
>JABSOL010000156.1 GCA_013215985.1 Campylobacteraceae bacterium | reverse complement strand
AATGATTATTCTTCTATTATTGCAAGTCCAATAATAGAAGAGGGTAAAAAAGCTATTTCATTGATTTTTACTTGTAAAAGAGAAATTATTTTAGATCCTTTATTACTTACTAGTTTATAAAAGATTAAAACATATTAAAAAATGATATAATTTTTAATATTATTTATAAAAGGAAACATTATGATTACAAGAAAAATTCTTTCTTCTAGAATGAGTAAGATTGTTGAATACAATGATGTAATTTATTTTGCAGGAATTGTTCCTAAAGATAAAAAGAAAGATATTAAAGAACAAACTTTAGAAGTCTTAGATATTGCAGATACTTTATTTAAAGAAGCATATACTTCAAAAGAGTATATATTAAAGGCTGAGATATTTTTAAAAGACATAGATAGGGATTTTAGCTCTTTTAATGAAATATGGGATTCTTGGGTATCAAAAGTGAACCCACCTTCTAGAGCTTGTGTAGAAGCTTCTATGTCTAGTCCTGAAACGCTAGTTGAAATAGTTTTTACAGCAGTAAAAAAAGAAAGTATTTTAAAGAATATTCCTTAAATCTATAAATTAGAAAATATATTAAAAAAATACTGCTATAATTCGCCAAAAGGATTAATATGAAAAAAACTTATCAATTAATTGATGAAACAAAGAACCTTGATAGAATTGTTGAATCTATTAAAAATGATGTTAGAAAATATATAAAAAGAGAAAAAAGAAAAACACTTCAAGATGAACACATCTGGATGTTTGATTGTAAAAGTGCAATTAATGACGAAGAAATTAAAGAAATTAAATTTACTGATATTACTAACGTTATTGATGAAGCCGTAGATAACAATGCAAAAACTATATATATTGAACTAATTTCTAAAGAAGTTAAAAGAGCACCTAAAAAAGTTGTAGAAAAAATTGAAGATGAAACTGAAGTTGAATCTGAAGTAGAATCTGAAACTGAAGACTCTTCTGAAGTAGAATAGTATTCACAACTTAAGAAGTATTACAAAGATTTTACATCTTTGTAATACTTCTTAGATATTCTCTATATTTGATGTATTATAAGAATACATATTAATATCTAATCTTAATTTCCAATTATTCTTTTCCCAAAACTCATTTGCCTCATCATTATCTTTTAATACAAAAATATGACTTTTATATATTTCTATTTCTTTTAATGAATTAACACATTTATTAAATAAATTTTGAGCAATACCTTGTTTTCTATAATCTTCTTTTACATACAAATGCTGTATATATCCTCTTTTACCATCATGTCCACACATAATACAAGCAATAATTTTATTCTTATCTTTTATAATAAAATTTAAATCTGGATTTCTATTTAAATATCTTTTTATAGATTCATAAGAATCACTTTCTCTAATTACAATGCCTGCACTTAAATTAAGTAAATTCATTAGGTCTTGATAATGAGAAATTAACATTGCTTGTATTTGCATCTTATAAGCTTTTTTCTACTTCTATTAAAGCTTTAACACCATCATACATATCTTGAACACACTGAACTTCAGATACACCTAATCTTCGTTTATTTGAGATATCATAAATTCCACCTTCACTTTCAGAGTGTTCGCCATTTATTCCTCTTATTTGTAAAAAGTATTTATCACAAATGTTTTCGAACTTATTCATATCGTTTGCAAGTTTTGGTAGTTTAATATGAACAGATGCTCTCATAGCTGTTCCTAAGTTTGTAGGACAAGATGTTATATATCCTAAATGAGATGAGAAAGAAAATGACATTGATTTTTCTAAGAATTTAATTGCATTAATTAATCTTTCAAATACTTCTTTTATATCTCCACCTTTTTGCATAGATATAATTCTTAATTGATCTTCTTCATTAATCCATACTAAAAATGTTTTATTAACATTATGGAAAATTCCTCTATTTTCTGGCCAAGAGTTATTTAATGAAGCAGCTTCTAAGAATCTATCACCTTCTTTAAATAAAAAATGATCTTTTATTAGTGAATCTCTATCTTCTTTACTTAAGTTATTTAAAGAAAAATATTTACCTTTTAAATCACCTTCTAGTTTATTTAATGAAGAAGATACAATATTTTCAATTTCATTTCTCTGTTTATCGCTAATAGAAGGTCCTAAAGGCATTTGATCTAAATTTCGTCCAACTCTTATCCTTGTTGATATAATAAAATCATCTGCATCTTTTAGAAGAGGAGCTTTTAAATCATTAACGTTAAGGTTACTTTGATGTTTGTCATTTGTATTGAAGTTATGATATTCTTTAATTATTGGGTCAAATAAGTCTTGGTATAATTCGTAAGATTCTTTATCTCCTGCATAAATACCAATTCCACTGTCAGGGTTTTTTAAACCTGAATTTATAGCCATTTGTAAAGTATAATTATTAGATGTTTGTTTAGTTTTTAATTTATCAAATATTTCTTTTGATAAATGTTTAGACATTAAAGACTTATGTTCACTTGTAAACTCTGGATAATTCATATTTAAACCCTTTTTTTTGATTATAATAATTATTATAGCCTTATAGGGTTTAAATTATGTCATTTATTTACTATTAAATGTTCCCTATCTTTAAAAGTTGCGTTTTTCCAACCATTAAATCAATAGTCATTTTCATTCTTTTAAAAACTGAATCTTGTCTATATTCTAAATTATGTTTAGCACATAACTCTTTCATTATAGGTTGAATCTTTTGTAATTGTAAAAGTGGTAATGTAGGGAATATATGATGCTCTATTTGGTAGTTTAACCATCCATGTGCAAAATCAACAATATTTGTTCCTGTTTTATAATTAACACTTCCCATAATTTGTCTTAAATAAAATTCACCTTGAGATTTATGAGGAGTATCAAATCTATAAATATCTTCAGCAGAATGATTAGGTACAATTACTAAAAATGAATGTAAGTTAGCAATATATTCTGCAATTAAAGTGATTATAAAAGCATTAAATACAGCTTCTAAACCAAGAGGTGAAAATAGTAATGGAATTAAAATAAATTTTACTGAGAAATAAGGAAGAATATATTCTTTCCATAAAATTTTACCCATGTTATTAAAAGGATTCCAATTGTAAGTGTCTTGTTCTGGAAGTTTTAATTTTTTTAATTTTTTATTTTCAAGAATTTTTAAAGTATTTGGAGCATAATAAGATAATTTCCAAGTTCCTGCAAAAATATATACAAATAAATATTTACTCCACATAGGAATTTTAGATTTTGACAACCAAATCATATTATTTTCAACATTATCTGGATCTTCATCTTCTCCTAGATGATAATGATGCATAATATTATGCTCATAAGACCAAGCTTCAGGTTTAATCCAATCTAACCAATCTAAATACCTTCTTCCATGTTTTGCGAAACCTGACTTTGTATATCTTTTAGGAATATTTGGAACTTTATCATAAGCACCGTGTAAAATAGGGTGTGCAACATTAGCCCATCTAGAAACATTACCCGTTCCAATTGCTATTGCAGAAATTAAAGCAATAATCCAAAACTCTAAAGTACTTAAATTATATGTACTAAGTTCTAAAAAACTAACAATTATAATAAGTGCATATCCAAATAATGTACAGGCTCTCCCCCATCTTTCTAACTTCAATAAGTGTTTAAAATCTTCAATAGTGGCTTTTCCAATATTTTTTTTAACTTCGTCTATATCGTTTTGAAGTTGTAGTTTATCAATATCTTCATATTTTGCATAAGTATGTCCCAAAGTATTCCTTCATTTGTTAGTTGATGTATTATAATAAAAAACACTTTAAGATTAAGGAAAATTAAGTATTTCTTATAATTATTATCTCAAATAATTAATTTGATTTATATTATGTCTTTTTTTAATTAATCTTTACTTGTATTATTTACTTAATTTAATAAATTATATTATCAAAATAGTAATTTAATTTATTAAATAAATGTTTTTAGAATATTATTTTTTGATTTTTTTGAATATTTATTTAGAATTTATATATTAGTATGTTTTTTAATTAAAAATACTCCCAGAGTAGGGAATATTTTTAAACTAGTTTTTCTTTAGTAATTAGTACACCATCTTCATCGGCATATAAGTAATCACCTTCATGAAAAGTAACTCCACCAAAAGAAAGTTGATCTCCTCTTGAAGATTTAGTTTTTTCAAAGTTTCTTAAAGGACAAGTTCCAATTGCATATAATGCAACATCAATATCTTTAGTATACGCTACATCTCTTACATATCCATTAATAATTAAAGCTTTCCAATTATTCTTTTTAGCAAATGCCATTAGTTTATCACCTACAACACCAAAGAAGTATTTAGCATTATCAACAACTATAATTTTACCTTCACCATCTTCGTCTCTTAACATTTCTAATAAACGCCAGTTACTCTTGTCAAGTTTAATTGTAATAATTTGGCCAAAACATTTTTTAAGTCCCCCATAGTTTTTAAAATCAGGGCTTAAAACTTGTATTTTTTTATCTTGATTATCATCACATATATCTGCTGTTTCAAAATTCATTTGTTTCCTTAGTGATTAATCAGTATTTATTCTTCAACAATAAATACTAATTAAGTTTTATAGATGTATTATATTGAAGTTTTATGTAATTTAAATGTAGTGCCTTTATTAAAGTCAAAAGCATATGGAATTATTTGATATTATAAATATTAAAAGGATATATTATATGTATAAAATTCTTATTAAATAAGAACTATTAAATTATACTTTATTAACATTAGGTTCTTTTCTTCTATCTTTTGGTCTTGTGCTTTTCTTTCTTACAAATGAATTACTTACAGGTGGAAGTGCTGGTTTGTCTCTTTTATTACATTGTCTTACTTCTTATTCTTATGGTTTAATTAATATTCCTTTACTTATCATAGGTTATAAATATGTAGGAAAACTATTTGCTATTCGTACTATTATTACAATTGCTTTAATTTCTCTTTTTGTAGAGCTATTTATAAAAGTACTGAAACTCGAAGCTTTTACTCAAGATGTATCATTAGCAAGTATTTTTTGGGGATTGGTTTAGCTTTAGTTATAAAAGGTAACTCTTCCGCTGGAGGATCTACTATTATTGCAAAAATATTCTCTTCTAATAGTGAAATAAAACAAGGAAGTGTAATTTTATTTATTGACATTATAATTATTTATTCTGATAAAACAAATGTTTTATGGAGTATTATTAGTATTTATATAACAAGCAAAATAATTGATACAATTTTAACAGGAAACTTAAATAAAAAGATTGTTTATTTAGTTACAGGAAAATAGATCTTTTCTCAGAACTTATAACAAAAGAACTAGGGCC
Organism: Campylobacteraceae bacterium; assembly: GCA_013215985.1. GTDB lineage: Bacteria > Campylobacterota > Campylobacteria > Campylobacterales > Arcobacteraceae > NORP36. The sequence goes on along the minus strand of JABSOL010000156.1, from coordinate 1,057 downwards.
TCAGAGAACAATTTTAGAAAGTAAGGACTTAACTAAAAATGAAAATAAGAAAATTATTTTGATAGTAGTAGAAGTGTCAAAATTACAAATTTTAAGAGAATTAATTAAATAAAATGATAAAAATGAATTTTTAATTATTAGTGAAGTAAATGAGATCTTAGGACGTGGACATTAGTAATTATTTCGTTTTTTTAAATTAAGTTGTTACTTTATAATTTCTTAATAAACATTTTTATAAATATGTTTCAATATATTTTAAGATTAATCTTTTATATATGAAAATTCTGTTACTATTCTATAAATTATTAACAAGTATTTAGGGAATTTATAATGAATAATAGAATAAAAATAGAAGACATCTCAAAACGAACGCATATGTCCATAGAAATGGCTACAAAACTAATTGATATTTTTTATAAATCTACATATGATATTTTAGACAAAATGGATGATGCAATTAAAACTAATGATTTTGATAAAATCTTTAGAACTTCACATACAATAAAAGGTTCTGCTTCAAATCTATTATTTAAAGATTTAGAAGATCTTGCTAGAGAAATAGAAGATGCCTCAAAAAACAATATTAATATAGAATATTCTAAAAAGCTTATAGAAATTAAAGCTGTACTAGCTAATACAAAATTTATTTAGAGTTTATTTGAAAAATTTGATAAAGTTTACTAATTTTCAAAAAAGATTTTTTATAATCTTTTTTCTTTTTGTTTCATTTAGTGTATATCAAATTTTCTCAGATTCTGTATCTCACTTATATAAATTAGAAAAAAACCATAGTAAAAAACAAGAATCTTTTCTTTTTATTCATGCAATTAGCCTTTTAACTTATGATATTCAAAAACTAAGAGGTCTTTGTAATATCTATAAAAGAAGTGATAAAGTAGATAAAGAATTAATTCTTCAATTACAAAATAATTTAAATAAAAAATACACGAAGCGTAAGAGAGGGGTTATTTTGATTAAGTAGGCGTAAATTTGAGATTATGAGCGAGAAGTAAGTAGCGAAAGAGCGAAGAAAAACTGAGAAAGATATATCGTGAGG
>JABSOL010000155.1 GCA_013215985.1 Campylobacteraceae bacterium | reverse complement strand
ATAAAGGGGGATTTCCTATACTTTTCAGATACCAGCCACTATAGGTCTAAACATGCATACCAAAAGTCTAGATGCACTCAGTTTTGTTAAAAATCAGCAAAGTAATGATTCCTTTGACTTCTCATAATTTGAATTTTCTGCCAATTATTTTACTTTCATAGGATTAAGCAAATAAAATTAGAGAAAAAGATAAAAATGTTAAAATAATTATCTTAAGTGCATACTCAGATAAAGATAAACTTTTATTTGCAACTGCTTTAAAATTAACAAAATATCTAATTAAACCAGTAAGTCCAAAACTTTTTAAAGAAACTTTGGAATTATTAGCACTTGAAATTAAAAATGATCCTTGCAAGTTTTTAAGAATTTCAATGGACTGTTTATGGGATAAAGAAGAAGAACATTTACTTATAAACTCACAAGTAATTGAATTAAGCCAAAAAGAACATTTATTACTTAAACTATTTGTTAAAAACAAAGGTTTTACTGTTACTTATGAAGATATTATGTTTCATTTATGGGAAGACTCTTATGAAAAAGAAATATCAATTGATTCAGTAAAAAATCAAGTCTCACATCTTAGAAAAAAACTTCCAGAAAATTGTTTAATTTCTGTTTATGGAAAAGGTTATATTCTAAACTAGAAGATTATCTAATTTAGATTTTCTCTTTTTTACACTTCATCACACTTTTTTGTCATAATTATTATCTAAAGAAAAAGGATAAAAAATGAAAAGACTGAATATAAAACATTTAAGTTTAACGCTAGTTAGTTCTTTACTTTTTATAGCTTGTAATCATAGTTCATCTTCTAATTCTGTACATACAGGATCTGATGGTAGAGTCTATGTTAAAAAAAGAATTGAACATGATACTAATAATGATGGCACTATCAATTTCAAACAATTTTTTACATTTAATTCTTCTTGTAAAAAAACATTAGAAGAGATTGATAATAATGTTGATGCAATTATTGATAAAAAAACCACTTTTATTTATGATAATTCTAATAATTTATTTATTAAAAAAGTAGATAATGATAATAATGGAGCGACAGACTATACCGCTTCTTATACTTACGATTCTGCTAATAATGTCTTAAGTGAGATATGGTCAAATTCAAGTAGAACTTTATATGAATATGATTCTTCTAATAGAATGACTAAAAAATCTTTTGATATATCTAATGATGGTTCATTTAATGTAATAACTCTGTATTCATATGATTCTAATAATAATATTAGCACTGTAAAAACAGATACTAATAATGATGGAATCATAAATAGACTTGCTACAAATTTTTATGATGTAAATAATAATTTAATCAAAAGTGATATTAATTACATTAATTCTGTAGGAGATACTACAATTGATTTAAGAATAACAAATACTTATAATTCTAATAATCAAATACTTACACACTATGATGATATTGATGCCGATGGAACTATTAACTCACGTATGATTTATACTTATAATTCTAATACAAATATTAAAAGTACTTCTTATGATTTCTCTAACGATGGAAGTATAGATAAGATTGAATATTATTATTGGAATGAGTGTTAATTGTAAATTAATTAAAAAAAGGAAATATTATGAAAAATCTATTTATTATTTTTATTACATTTTTATTTGTGGCTTGTATAGGAAGTTCTTCTTCGAGTACTTCTAATGCTCAAGTTAATTCTTCTTATGCTTATGTAACTTCTGGAAGTACTTTTAAAGTAATTGATATCTCAGATTTATCAAATATACAAGAAAAATCTAGCATAAATACATCTTCATCTTTTAAAGTATCTGTATCAGATGGAAAAGCATATGTATCTCAATTTGGGCCAAGTGATGCTTATGTAAGTATTATTGATATCTCAAACCCTAATTCTCTTACTTTATTGGCAGATATTCCAAAGAGTGCAAGTTTTGGGAGAGTAAGTGATATGTATATAGAAGGAAATACTGCTTTTGTAAGTGATGAGTATAAAGGTTTACATATACTTGATATCTCAAACAATACATTTGCAGTTCAAGCTTTAGCAGGAGTTGATGCTATGAGTTTAACAAAAATTGATGACATTTTATATTTAATACATCAAGGTGTAGCTGATGGTTTACAAAAGTTTGATGTAAGTACTGCTACAAGTCCACAATCTGGAATTATAAATACAATAGATGTAAATGTTTATTCTTATCCTACAAGTACAGAGACTCTTCATTCAATAGTTGAGCATGATGTAAATAATGTTTATGTAATTAATATACAAAATGAAAAGTTTGTAAAATTAGATGCTAGTACTTTAGTAAATTTAGGAGAGCTCGAAATTGATGGATATGCAACGGCTATGATTATTTCTGGTGATTATGCTTATATAACTACAAAAGTAGCTACTCAAACATTTTTAATGAACAGTAATTTTGATGGAGTTAAAATGATAAATCTTAATTCTATGACTATTGTTGATACATATACTTTAACTAATGCAAATGGCGCAAGTGTTTATGATAATAAATTATATGTTACAGATTCTCTAGGACTTCATGTTTTTGATATAAGTGCAGGAAACTTAAATCATTTAACTACTTTTGCTCAAGGAGCAGGAAACTCTATTGCTTTAGGGCAATAAAAGGATATATTATGAAAAAAATATTAATTTCTTTAGTTTTAGTACTTTTATTTATAGGATGTGGTGGGACTTCAAATCCTAGTTCTGGCATAAGTGGATCAGCACAGTGTATTTCAAATGCTTCAGTACTTGAAGATACAAGCTTAAATCTATTATGGTTAAACGATGCAGGTGCGGCTACACGAACCGGTGGTTTTTTTACAGCTGAGAATTTTTGTAGTACTTTAGTTCTTGATGGCTGCTCTTCTTGGAGATTAGCAAATGATGCCGAAGTTCAATCTGCTTATTTAAGTTCTTATTTTTCAAGTACTTTATCTCATTGGACTAATGAGTATTGGTTAAGTGATGTTGCTGGAACAGGACATCTTTGTTTTAATGTTTCAACAGGTGTATCCCTTGAGTGTGATAATACTGCTCCTATTGGTTATTCTTGTGTTCAAGATAATTAAAGGATAAATTATGAAAAATTTATTTTTATCTTTTATTATACTTTTTGTATTTATTTCTTGTAATGGAAGTAGCGATACAAATTAAAATGGACAAAGTATTGTTAAAACTAATGGGGAGTTTGTAGGATATTCTCTTAAATTTTCTACAAATTCACAAGGTTTTCAAAGTTTATCTTCAAAACAAGATTTGTATTTTAATATTGATGAGGTAAATCAGACTTTTACTGCAAGTGAAAGTTTAAGTTCTACTGTTATTTCAGGAGAAATTGATAGTTCTTCTGCTTTTTTATTTTATAAAATATTACTTTCTAATAACACAGATTACCCTCTTGGTATGAAGTTTTATTCTTTAGAAATAGGAGATAATTTAAATTTTATAAGTTTAGATACACCAAATAATAAGAGCGAAGCTCTTATGTTAATTAAAAAAAACATTTGTCCAAGTTCTTATATGAATATGTCTTGGCATAGAATGGTATCTGCTGTACTTGTTCATCCCTGGGCCTTAAATGATGTATTTGCTTCATTAAACTTTAATTATTTAAATCAAAGTTTATATTCGAATAATTCTTATACAAGCCAATGTGGACAATCTTCATATGCAGAAGCAAGTTTTGTAAATCAAGTAGATATTTCTTCTTGTAATAATGGGAAAATACAAGCTATGAATACTCTTCCTTTTCCAAGTTCTTATGAAGGATATATAAATAACGAATCTTATTTAATATCAAGGAATCCTTCTTGGGATTTTATTGAATTAACAATTCCTTTAAAAAGTATAAATAATGATGTAAGAGATAATTATATTGGCATGATGATTATCAATAAAGGAAATGAATATGGTTATAAAGTTGGAAATTTTCCATTAACAGCACATTTAGACTTTTCTTCTGTAAATTCTATTTCTTCATCTTTAGTAATACCTATAAATTTATTAAATGGTACTTATTTAAATATTATAAGAACAGGTGTACTTAATTATCCAATAGATGGAGAAGTTCAGGGGGATTTTAATATGTTTTTATATTCCAATACTGCAAGTCCTGTATATAATTTAAACTTTCCTTTATCCCCTTTAATAGTTGATGCAAGTGTAGATCAGACTTTGGCAGATTTTAGAGGAAAAATAAGCTTTTCTTTAAATTATAATATGGGAAATTCAAATAAAAACTTAGTACTTTGTGAAGCTTATTTAAACTTAAGTGTATTTCCAGGTCTTAGAACTTCTGCTGATAATTTATTTTCATTAGTATTTGTATCATGAACAGTTTTATTAGATCCAGATGATATACCATTCATTCCTTATAGTAGTTATATTGGAGGTGAACCCTAAGTTAAATTAAGGAAAAAACTTAGAAAAATATTGTAATATTAATTACTTAAACAATAGGGATTATAATGAGTAGTGATAAGAAGATTGCAATATTTTTTGACTGTGAGAATGTAAGTTCTAAATATTTAGATGAGATTTTTGTAGAACTTGCTAAAGTAGGGCAAGTTATGATTAGACAAGCATATAATGATTGGAGCTCAAAACTAAGTAGAACATGGAGTGAAAAACTTCCTATGTTTGCTATTAAACCTATACATATTAGTGCAAATGTAAGTTCGAAAAATGTTTCTGATTTTCAAATTGTAATTGATGTTATGAATACTATGCATTATTCTAATGTTGATACTATAGTTTTAGTATCTTCAGATAGTGATTTTACTTCTTTAGCAATTGAAATTAAATCAAAAGCTTTTGAAGTTATTGGTTTTGGAGAGAAAAAAACTCCTGATTCTTTGAAAAATGCTTACAGTACTTTTTATGAACTACCTTTGAAAAAAGAATTAGAAAAAAGCTCATCAAATGTTGATATTATTGCAATTTTAATAAACGCAATTAATTCTACAAAAGGTGAAGATGATTATGCTTATTTAGCTCAAATAGGAACTTTTCTAAGAAATAAAAATGCATCTTTACACCCCACAAACTTTGGAAGTGATTCTTGGAGTAATATATTTAGAGAATATCCAGCAATTTTTGAAGTATCATATAAAGATAATATTAGAAGTAGAATTATGGTTCGTTTAGTTGAACATATAGACTTTTAAAGAAAACAAATGATTGATTATAATAAAAAAATAAATACTTTCAGATCTAGATATCCTTTAGAAGATCTAGATATCTCATATGAAAGTGATAGAGGCAGAATTCTCTCAGCTCCTTCATTAAGACGTTTACAAAAAAAGACGCAAGTATTTGCTCTTGAACTTAATGCAGCAGTTAGAACTAGGCTTACTCATTCAATTGAAGTAGCTCAAGCTTCAAGATTTATATCAAAAACTATATTAAAAAAATGTGGTAAAAACTTTGGATTAGATGAATTAGGTGATGCTTTTATATCAACTGCTGAAATGGCAAGTATGTTACATGATATTGGAAATCCTCCTTTTGGGCATTTTGCGGAAGTAACTATTAATGATTGGATGAGTAAAAATGCTAATACTATATTAGAAACTTTAATAAATGTAAGTGATGAAAATATTGAATTTAAAAACTTATTATTAAGAGACCTTTGTAATTTTGATGGAAATGCACAAGCAATTAGAGTTGTTATTAAACTTCAAAGACTAAACTTATCTTATACTCAAATAGCAAGTATTTTAAAATATTCAAGAGCAGCATATGAAAAGAAACCTTTAAAAGGTGAATCTTTAGATTATTTAAGAAAAAAACCTGGATATTATTATTCTGAAAAAGATGAAGTAGCTCTTATTTTAGAAAAACTTGATATTAAAAAAGGATGTAGATTTCCTTTAACTTATATTATGGAAGCAGCTGATGATATTTCTTATTTAAATGCAGATATAGAAGATGCAGTTGATAAAGGAATTATTTCTTTTGAAGATGTATATGTTTTAATAAAAAAAGAGTGTGAAATAATGAATGAAACATACCTTTTAGAGCTTGTTGAGAAGTATTATTTAAAAGCAAAAGAAAATGAAGATGAACCTTATCAGTTTAATCTATTTTTAACTCTTACAAGAGCTACTTTAACTCACGCACTTGTAAACCATGTATCAGAGATTTATATTGCAAATCATCAAAAGATATTTAATGGTGAATTTAATTATGCTCTCTTAGAATATGATCAAAATAGCAAATATACAAAAGCTGTTCAAGTTTTACAAAATATATCAATAAAACATATTTATAATCATAAATCAATACAAACAATAAAATTAAAATCATACCAAATATTAAAATCTTTATTTGATTTTTATTCTCCTTTATTAAAAATTACTAATCATGACTTCTTTAAATTACTTGAAAATAAAACTATAGATTGTTTTTTATCTTCTTAATTAATTCAAAGATTATCTG
>JABSOL010000154.1 GCA_013215985.1 Campylobacteraceae bacterium | reverse complement strand
TAATCCATTTTTAGTAAATGCAATAAAGAAAAAATTAGAAACTTCTTTAAAAAAACAAAACTTTGATGAAATATATATTATTACTATTGGAACAGAAGATACTTTTGAATGTGAAAATAAACAAATTCAAGTACTTCCTTTTTATGAATGGGCAGTTTTATAATAGCTTATAGATGATTCTTTATTTAATAAATAGAGTTAATTCTAACTTTTAATTTTAAACTTAATTAAGCCTTTATCTTAATTACGCTAGAATTGCGAAATTATTATAAGGATACCTATGGATAATAAAAGAGTACTTGTTAAATTTTCAGGTGAAGCGTTGGCCGGTGAAGCTGGTCATGGTATTGATACTACTATCTTAAATTATATTGCAGAAGAAATTAAAGAATTAGTAGACAATGGAATTGAAGTTGGAATTGTAATTGGTGGAGGTAACATAATAAGAGGTGTTACTGCAGCTGCTGATGGTGTTATTAGAAGAACAAGTGCAGATTATATGGGTATGTTAGCAACAGTTATTAATGGTGTTGCTATGCAAGAAGCATTAGAGCATAAAGGTTTAAATGCAAGACTACAAACTGCCATTAAAATGGAACAAATTGCTGAGTCTTTTATTGTTAAAAGAGCACAAAGACACCTTGAAAAAGGTAGAGTTGTAATTTTTGCAGCAGGAACTGGAAATCCTTATTTCACAACTGATACAGCAGCTACTTTAAGAGCTACTGAAATTGGAGCTTGTATGTTAATTAAAGCTACAAAAGTTGATGGAATTTATGATAAAGATCCAATGAAATTTCCAAATGCTGTAAAACTTGACGTTGTTACTTATGATCAAGCATTAGAAGATCATATTAAAGTTATGGATGATACAGCTATTGCTTTAGCTAAAGACAATTCATTACCAATTGTTGTAGCAAATATGAATGAAAAAGGAAACTTATTAAAAATCATTAATGGTGATTTTTCTAAGTGTTCTGTAGTAAAATAAATAAACCAATTAAAGGAATCTTATGAGATTAGAAGAAAGAATGGCTGACGCCTTAGACAAAGTAGATAACGATAGATATATTTTAGCCTTAGCAGTAGGTCAAAGAGCAGATGAGTTAAGTAAAGGTTCAAAACCATTATTAGAGAAAAATACTTTAAATATGAAGTATACTGATATTGCTATTGATGAAATTGCATCTGGTCTTCTTGTAATTGAAGGTATGGTTGACAAAGACTAAAAGATAAAGATTTTCTTTATCTTTTAGGTCATTCATAAATGAATACATTTATCAATAAAATTGGCCTAATCAACACAGTTGAAGAGGCTTTAAAAGCTTTAGAAGAACAAATAGTCTTAAGTGATAAACTTAAGGAAATAATAACGTTCTCTACTCAAGCACATGAAGGGCAATTTAGAAAAAGTGGTGAACCTTATATAATTCACCCTATTCTAGTTGCTACTTTAGCTGCAAACTACTCAAATGATGAAGATATTGTTGCTACTGCTTTAATGCACGATGTCGTAGAAGATACAAAATATAACCTTGACTTTGTTAGAAATCAATGGGGCGACGAAATTGCTCATATGGTTGATGGATTAACTAAAATAGAAGAAATCAGAGAACATGAATTATCATCTTCAAAATCAAAACTAAAATCATCCGCACTTACTTTTAGAAAAATGTTAGTAGCTTCAATTGATGACCCTAGAGTCTTAGTTGTAAAACTATGTGACAGATTACACAATATGTTAACACTAGGCTCACTTCCAGAAGAAAAACAAAAAAGAATAGCAGAAGAAACTATGGTAGTTTATGTACCAATTGCGCATAGATTGGGTATTTCTACAATTAAAAAAGAATTAGAAGATTTATCATTTTTATATATTTACCCAAATGAATATAAAAAAATAGATGAATTTATTCAAAAAAATGCTCACAAAATAACAGTTACTTTTAATGAATTTATTTCTTCAACAAAAATTTTATTAGAAAAAAATGGTTATGACTCAAATAAAATAGAAATTAAATCAAGAATAAAACATTATTATTCAATTTATATGAAAATGCAAAGAAAAGGTGTAAATATTGATGAAGTTCTTGACCTTTTAGCAATTAGAATTTTAGTTGAAAATGAAATTGATTGTTATAAAGTTATGGGATTTATGCACTTAGAATATAAACCTTTAATCGCACGATTCAAAGATTATGTTTCAACTCCTAAAGAAAATGGTTATCAAACAATACATACAACAGTATTTTATAATTCTAAAATTCATGAAGTTCAAATAAGAACATATGAAATGAATAAAATTGCAGAATATGGAATAGCTGCTCATTGGAAATACAAGAATACTGCAAAAGTAGGTCCAAGTATGAATTGGCTAAAGTCTTTAGAATATTCAAATGAAAATGTTGAAGAGTTTTATCATGAAGCTAAACAAGATTTATTCTCAGAAGAAATAGTTGTATATTCTCCAAAAGGCGGAATATTTACCCTACCTCGAGGTTCAACTGCTTATGATTATGCCTACATGATACATACTGATGTTGGAAATAAAGCTAGTGAATGTTATATAAATAAAATAAAAAAACCTTTATTAACTGAACTTGTTTCTTCTGATATTGTTTCTATTAAAACTTTAGATCATGATATCCCTAGATGTTCTTGGGTTGATTTAGTAGCTACAAGTAGAGCAAAAAAACAAATTAAAATTTTATGTTCTCATAGACAAAAAGAATTAAATGAATTATCTGGTGAAAATATAATGAATACTATTTTTTCAAGATATAGCGATAATATTATTAAAAAATATCCTGTTTCATCTTTAAAGAAAATTCCTCAAGACTTAGCTTATTTAAAACATGCAAAAAAAGTAATTGAGAGAAATATTAATAAAAAAGCTGGATTAGTTACAAGATTTAAAATGTTTACTTCAACTTTAAAACAATTTAAATTTGATAATATATTAATATCATCGAATTTTTCTATTTCAAAAATAGATTTTGATCATTGTTGTCATCCAAAAATGGGTGATGAAATTGTTGCTTTTAAAGAAAATTCAAAAGCAATAATCCACCATAAAATGTGTGATAAAGCATATACTAAAATAAAAAACAATGAACATATGTTATTTGCAAAATGGTTAGGTGATGCATATTATACTTATAAAATGGTTGTATCTTTAGCTAATACAAGAGGTGAATTAGCTAAACTTTTAACACATATAGCACAATATGATGTATATATATTATCAATTAATTATGGAAGAGAAAAACACTCATATAGACAGTATTGTGATATTGAATTTGAAATCAATAATCCAAGTAGTGAAAAGGTAAGATTATTAATTGAACAGAAGGCCAAGATTATCGACTTTTTTTCAAAAAAAGATGCCTATAAATAAACTTTAATCAAACAAAGGTATAATGGCAGATTAATTTATATTAAAGAGGTTATATGGAAAATAAAATAAAAGAAGCGTTAGCTGAGATAAAAAGAGGTTCTTTTGAAATTATTGATTTCGAAAGAATAGAAAAATTAATTAGAAAATTTTATGAAACTGGTAAAAATTTTTATGTAAAAGCAGGATTCGATCCAACTGCTCCGGATTTACATTTAGGTCATACAGTATTAATACAAAAACTAGCAACTTTCCAAAAATTCGGTGGAATCGTTCAATTTTTAATTGGAGATTTTACTGCAACTATTGGAGATCCAACTGGTAAAAGTGAAACAAGAAAAGTTTTAAGTGAGAACCAAGTTTTACAAAATGCGGAATCTTATAAAGAACAAGTATTTAAAATTCTTGACCCTTCAAAGACTGAAGTTATGTTTAACTCAAAATGGTTAAAAGAATTAGGTACAGGCGGATTAATAAACTTAGCTTCAAACTTAACAGTTGCAAGAATGTTAGAAAGAGATGATTTCTCAAAAAGATATGCATCTCAAACTCCTATTGCCGTAAATGAATTTATGTATCCTTTATTACAAGGTTATGATTCAGTTGCTATGGATACTGATATTGAAATTGGTGGAACTGACCAGAAGTTTAATTTACTTATGGGAAGAACATTACAAAAAGCTTATAATTGTAAAAAACAACAAGCTGTTTTAATGATGCCTATTTTAGAAGGTTTAGATGGTGTTAATAAAATGTCTAAATCTTTAAACAACTATATTGGAGTTACAGATAAGCCTAATGATATGTTTGGAAAAGTATTATCTATTTCTGATGTATTAATGTGGAGATTTTATGAATTATTATCTGATAAATCATTAAAAGAAATTGAAGATCTTAAAATTGGTGTTGAAAATAAAACTTTACATCCAAAAGCTGTAAAAGAAGACTTAGCGTTAGAAATTGTTGATAAGTACCACGGAACTGGTGCTGGTTTATTAGCAAAAGAAGAATTCTCAAAAGTATTTGCTAAAAAAGATATTCCTACAGATATGCCTGCGTTTACTTTAGATAATGGTATTTGGGTTTGTCAAGCTTTAGTTGAAGCAAAATTAGTTAATTCTACTTCTCAAGCAAGACGAGATGTGAAAGCAAATGCAGTATCTTTAAATCAAAAAAAAGTTACTGATGAAAAATTAAATTTAGAACCTGGTGAGTATGTTTTACAAAAAGGCAAAAAGAATTTTGCTAAAATAATAATAAAGGGCTAATTTTGAAAATAGGTAAATATGAAATTAAACATCCCATCTTTCAAGGTGGAATGGGTGTTGGTATTAGTTGGGATAAGTTAGCTGGAACTGTTAGTAGTGAAGGCGCATTAGGTGTTATTTCTGGTGTAGGAACTGGCTATTATGAAAATAAAGTTCATGCTGGTAAATTAGTTAGAGATAAACCAAAAGATGCTTTACATTTTTATTCAAAAGAAGGTTTAACAGCCATAATTAAAAATGCTAGAAAAATCTGTGGTGATGCTCCATTAGCCTGTAATGTATTATATGCTTCTAATGATTATGGAAGAATAGTAACTGACGCCTGTGAAGCTGGTGTTAATATGATTATTACAGGAGCTGGGCTTCCTACTAATATGCCTGAATTTACAAAAGATTATCCAGATGTTGCATTAATACCAATTGTATCATCTGCTCGTGCTTTAAAACTTATTTGTAAAAAATGGAAAAGATATAATAAACTTCCTGATGCTGTAATTGTTGAAGGCCCTTTAAGTGGTGGACATCAAGGTTTTTCTTATGAACAATGTTTTCAAGAAGAATTTCAACTAGAAAACATTATTGGACCAGTTATCGAAGAAGCAAAAAACTGGGGATCTATGCCTATTATTGCTGCCGGTGGTATTTGGGATAAAAATGATATTGATAAATATTTAGAAATGGGCTGTGCTGGAGTTCAAATGGGTACTAGATTTATAGCAACTTATGAATGTGATGCTCATGCTAATTTTAAAAATGTATTATTGAATGCAAAAGCTGATGACATTAAGTTATTTAAATCTCCTGTTGGTCTTCCAGCTAGAGGTGTTAAAACTAAATTACAATTTTCAATTGAAGATGGTACTGCTCCAAAAGTAGTATGTATTTCTAACTGTGTTGCTCCTTGTCATAGAGGTGTTGAAGCAAAAGCAGTAGGATATTGTATTGCGGATAGATTATCTGCTGCCTATGAAGGTGATACAGAAACAGGATTATTCTTTACAGGTGCAAATGGTTATAGAATTAATAATATTATTTCAGTTCATGATTTATTAGAAAAACTTACAAAAGGAGAATAAAATTTTAAAATATTTTATTCTATTAATTTTACTATTTAGTAATATCCATCTATTTGCTGACGATTTAAATTACAAATACAGCTCTCTTAAGATGACATACTTAAGAGCTGTGTTAGCTTCTGATTCTAATAAAGAAAAAGTCTATTTAGAAAAAATAATTATAGTAGGTGAAAAACTAAAATATGATGTTAGAAAATACAAAACTCTAAATTTTTACGAAAACTAGATAAATATCGTCAAAAATGACGGATTTTTTTGTCAATTTTCGTTCTAGCGGCGCAAATATTGCCACAATTGTGTCGAAAAAAAAATTAAAATGGTTCCCCCAGCTAGCTGAATACATTATAAAAAAAAAAATATGAAAAAATTCCAAAACAGAAAAAATGGTATTACAAAAACAGGTTTTCAGGGTTGAAAATGGCCACTTTCTAACTTTTTCAAAAATGACGTTTTTTTGGGTCCTTTTTCGTTCTAGCGGCGCCAATATTGCCTCTATCAATTTCAAAAAAAAAATTAAATGGTTCCCCCAGCTTCCTGCATACATTTGAAAAACAAAATATGAAAAAAAATAAAATCTTCAAATTCAAAAACATGAAAACGCAATGCTTCCGTCCACCGTCCGCCGCCGCCGCCATCCACCGCACGACCAGATTGCTCCGCAATCCGGTGTTGTAGGGCTTTTGCGGGACCCCAAAGTCGAGTGAGCG
>JABSOL010000153.1 GCA_013215985.1 Campylobacteraceae bacterium | reverse complement strand
TTATTATAAAAATGAAGAAGGAATTACATTAGCTGTTAACAATAGACTTATTTTAAAACTTAAGAATAAAGGTAATTTTGATCTATACTTAAATGAATTTAATATGATAATAATTAAACAATTATCTTCTAATACTTTTTTATTAAAAGTCCAGGATAAATCATTAACTTTAGAAACTTCATCATTTTTAAGTCTAAAAGAAGATGTTGAGTTTTCACATCCTGATTTTATAAAAAGGAGATTTAAAAGATAATGCTAAAGATAGTATTTTTTTCTTGTATAATTTTTTTATTTTCATCTTGTTTTAAACCTAGTTCTAGCTCAAGTTCTAATTCAAGTATTTTTGATAATAGTGCTAGTGAATTAGCTTCAAATACTTATTATAATACTCAATGGTATATAAATAAAGACTCTTTATTTTATAAAAAATATAATATTAATGAGAATTCTAGTATTAATGCAAAAGATTTATTAATTAAATATTCTGGAGTAGGAATAAAAATAGCAATTATTGATGATGGTTTAGACGCAAATCATGAAGATCTACAAAGTGCGCTAATTAATTCATTTAATACTTTAGATAAAAGTTCAAATGTTTCTCATACTTTTACAAGTGATTCTCATGGAACTGGAGTAGCTGGGATAATTGCTGCAAGAAATAATAATATTGGTATTTCTGGAATCGCATATAATTCAAAAATTATATTTCTAAAATATAAAGATGAAATGAGTGATAGTGAAACTATTGAACTTTTCTCAAAAGCAGAAGAGTTTGGTGCTGATATTATTAACTGTTCATGGGGAACTTATGATGTATCACAAGCTGTAAAAGATAAAATTATTGACTTAAGTAAAAATGGAAGAGGTGGGAAAGGAACTATTATTGTTTTTGCATCAGGAAATGATAATCAAGATATCCTAAATGATGAATCAAATATTAAAGAAGTTATTTCAGTAGGTGCTAGTAATATTAAAAACCTAAGATCATCTTTTAGCAATTTTGGAGAAAATTTAGATATTATCGCACCAGGTGGATATCAGGCTATAAGTTCTTCTGAAATTAATTTAGGTATTTCTACTTTAGACCCCATGTATTTTAATGGAGTGAATGGAAGTAATTATACAATTGCTAACAAAAGAGATTCTTTTATAGGAACTTCTGCTTCTGCCCCTATTGTTAGCGCAGTAATTGCATTAATGTTAGAAAAAAATCCAAATTTAACAAGAGATGATGTTGAAAATATTTTAAAATCAACATCTGATAAAATTGGAAAATATCATTATATAAACAATCATAATAAGTATTATGGTTATGGGAAAATAAACTTATTTAATATTATGGAAAAACTATAATTAGAAAGCTTTATCATTGTTAACTTTATTCTTTTTTAACCAATCATCTTGCATCTTTTTCATAGAAGAATTTGAACTTTTTTTATAATATTTCTTTTTTGTAGGAAATAAGTTAGCATCAGCCTCACTATATGTGTAAGATAAATCTAAAGAAGCTAATACTGCTACTTTTTTAGCTCTTGTAGCTGCTACATAATAAATATTTAACTCTTCTTTTTTTTGAGAATCACTCATTTTATTCTTAGGATTAGATATTTCTTTTTTACTTATAAAATCATCAGCCATAATAATTTGATCATATTCTAAACCTTTTGATTTATGAGTAGTAGTAAAAATAATATCAGCTTGATCTTTTGAAGTAACAAGTCTAGTTTTTATCTTTTTATTAATCTCAAAAATATTATCACCATATGTATTAATAAATTTAATTACATTTAAATAATCTTGATTTTTTGTATCTTTTGCGAATTCTTCTAATTCATTTATACTAGAAAATTCTTTTATCTCAGGCATAGTGATTTTATCAGGCTTTTTTTGTTTTAAATAAAAGATTGAATAAACAGTTGCATTCATAAATGAATAACCACCATATCCACCTTCAAAGTATATTTTTTTATCATCATGAATATAATGAACAATTTTTTGAATTAATCCAAATGTTGTTCTAGCTAATACTGTTATTGGTTTTTTATAGTCTATATATTTTTCACCAATTTTAGTATCTTCTTCAATTCCTGTGATTTTAAGCTCATCACTTCCACATTTTTTATATAAAGAATTTAAGTTTTCTTCTAATTGTTTTGCGAAATTATTTCCAAATCTAAAACTTTTTGTAAGATTATAAGAGGGTAGGTCTATTTTACTTAAAGCATTATTTGCATATCTAAAAGAATAAATTTGCTGAAAAGAATCTCCAATATAAACTCTTGAACACTCTTGATTTTCAACTATTTTAATCATTACATCAGAAATATCTTGTGCTTCATCTACAAGTATTAAATCATATCCTAAGTTTGAACAAGCTTTTTTATTTAAATAAAACATTTTTAAATAAAAATCATGAATAGCATCTATTTTTTTATTCTTCATTGCAGATAAAACATATTTAATATGAGCTAAAGCACGATCTTCATCTTTTTTTAAGAGATCAATTATTTTAGCACCTAAATCACTTTGAGATTTATAAGCTTTTAGAAGTTTATCATCTAAAGCAATAATTGAACTATTACAGTAAAAATTAATTAAATCTTTTATTAGGGCTAAATACTCTGCTAGAGGATAATAAGAATTAAACTCATTTACTTTTCTTTCATACTCGCATAAACAAAACTCAATTACTTGCATCTTTAAATCAGGACATAAGTTATACTGATGAGCACCTGCACCTCTATAAGCAAGGGCGTGAATAGTACTAACTTTCATATGAGATAAATCATAGTCTTGAAGTTTTTCATTTAAAGATGTTTGTAAAGATTTATTATATGCTAGATATAAAATTTTAAGATGAGAGTTTTTTTGGGCATATTCTAAAAGTGTAGTAGTTTTACCAGATCCGGCAACTGCATTTATTTTAAAAGATTTTTCTTTTGTATTAATTATTAATTCTTGTTCTTGTGTTAATGTCATATGTAATTGTATCAGTTTTGAGTTAAGTGAATATTAGTTCTCTTACCTTTTTGCTAAAAGTAAGAGAACTTTTATTTACAAGTTAAAATTACTTGCTAAATATCTTTTATTATCAACTTTTTTAATTTGTGAAAAATTATCTAAATAATCTAAATAAGTTACAAGATATTTTCTAGACATTTCATATCTTTCTTTAAAGTTTTTAATTTCAATATATCCATCTTCTTTTATAATATCATTCATAACTTTTACAATTTTATTTAAAGATCTGGCATGTACAAAAATATTATGCTGTAATCTAATTACTTGTTTTTTAGCACATAAAGCTTTTAAAATATCATCACCTAGTTTTCTATCTAAATCTAATTCATCATAAATATTATAAGGAGCAGTAGGTGTTAAATCTTCTTTTTCTAATCTTTCTAACATTATGTTTTCAAGCGAGTCTTGGAAACTCTCTTTAATATTTGCATTAACATATAAGTTTCCATCTTTTCTTAAAACATTTTCTTTCATTAAATCTTCTATTGCTTGTAAAATAATAGATTCACTTGCCCATTTAAGTCTTAAATTAAGAGATACCACTGAAAGTAGGGCATATTGATTCTTTTTATAAATATCAGAAATTAACTCTTTAATATAATCTTTTGTTTCAGCTGGGAAAATAATTAAAGCTTTCTCATCAATGAAAGCTCCATCTAAATCTTTAGCATAAGATAAAGCTTGTTCATGTGAAAGAGCAAATCTTTGAGCTGAAGAAATAAGACCTAGACCTTTTTTATGAGCTTTTAATAATACCGTATATGCTTCTTTAATATTTTCTTCTTTTAAAGCTTCTAGCATTAAAAGTTTTTGTTGTTTTTTCATAGGATCAACTACTGGATTTAAAACACTCGCACCCGCAATTGTTTTATTTCCTTCTCTTAAAATTAGTTTTTCACCATAAATACAAAATATCTCATTGTCTGCTTTAATAGTTGCATAACCAGACTCTAGACCTTCAGTTGAATTAAATAATAAAACTTTAGCTTCAAACTTTTTAGCACCTAAATATATAGTATAAATTCTATTATGCGCTAGTTGGAGACCTTTTATTGCTTTAAAAGATACATCAATGCTTTCAAATCCTCTTAAATACCCTTTTTTAGATAAAACAGAACCTCTTTTAATTTTTTTAGTATCAACACCTGCTATATTAATTGCACATCGGTTTGAGATTTGAGCTTCTTTCACATCAACACCGTGAACTTGAAGGTTTTTAATTTTTACTTCTTTTTTTAAATCACAAATAAATATTTTTTCATTAACAGATATATCATTTCCTAAAACAGTACCAGTAACAATTGTTCCTGCTCCTTTTGAAGAAAATACTCTATCAACGTAATATCTAAAGAAGTTTTCTTTTTCTTTGTTTTGAGCATTTAGAGTAAATAATTCATCTTTTAAATGTGTAATAGAATCTTCATCATAAATAGATACGCAAAATGATTTTTCAATCTCAAATTCATATTCTTGTACAAAAGATATAATTTCTCTTTCTTTTATTTTTAGAGTTTCTTCGTCAACTAAATCTTTTTTAGTAATTACTACTAAAGCTTTTTTAATTCCTATTAAATTAAGAATTTCTAAATGCTCAATTGTTTGAGCTTTAATTCCTTCAGCAGCAGATACAACAATCATTACACAGTCAAATGAAAAAGCTCCTGCAATCATATTTTTAATTAGTTTTTCATGACCTGGTACATCAATAAAAGCAACATTTTTACCATCACGGCTCATATTTGAGAAAGATAAATCAATAGTAATACCTCTATCTTTTTCTTCTTGTGTAGTATCACCTTCATAAGCATTTAAAGCTTTAATTAAAGCAGTTTTACCATGATCAATATGTCCACAAGTTCCAATAATATAATTACTCATTTATTACCTTTTTTATAATATTAATTAATGTATCTAATTCATTTTCTTTTATTGCTCTAAAATCTAATAAAAAATGATCATTTTCAATTCGGCCAATAATTCCAGCAGCTCTTAAAAGTTTTTCTATTTTATTTTCTTTATAGTTTTTAAAACTCAGAGATAGGGCAATACTAGGAATCTTTTTATTAGGAGTAGTACCTCCTCCAATTACAGTTTGAGTTTTTAGAACTTCAGTTTGTGCTAGATCTTTTAATTGATCTTGTACATATAAAGCTCTTTTTTCTAAAATATCTGTACTCGTAAATAACATATTTAAAGTAGGAATTTCTTCTTTTTTGTCAATTAAAATAGATTTAATATTTTCTTCTAAAATTGCTAAAGTAATTTTATCAACTCTTAACATTCTTAATAATTGATTCTTTTTTAACTTTTGAATTAATTCTTTTTTACCAACAATTATTCCAGCTTGAACTGAACCTAGAAGTTTATCACCTGAAAAAGATAATAATGATGGTTTATTTTTCATTAGTTTTAAAACTGATGGTTCTGCAAGATCTAAATTATAAGGTAGGTCAACTAAGTGTCCACTTCCCATATCATAGTAATCAATTAAATCTTTTTCACTCGCTAATGTAACTAACTCTTCATTAGATATTTCAGATGTAAAACCTTCAATAGAATAGTTTGATTTATGAACTTTCATAAGCATAGAAGTGTTTTCATTAATATTATCAATATAATCATATAAATGAGTTTTATTTGTAGCTCCAACTTCTTTTAAAATAGCTCCACTTTGTTTCATAACTTCTGGAACTCTAAAAGAACCACCAATTTCAACTAGTTCACCACGGCTTACAATTACTTCTTTATCTTTTGCAAAAGTATTTAATATTAAGAATACAGCAGAAGCATTATTATTTACAATTAATACATCTTCACATCCCAATAATTCACAAATGATTTTAGATATATGAGTATATCTCTCACCTCTATGACCATTTTTTACATCATATTCAAGATTATTATATGAACAAACAATGTTTTTTACTTTCTCAAAAGTATTTTCACTAATTAGTGAACGACCTAAGTTAGTATGTACAATTACACCAGTTGCATTAATTAAAGTACGTAAAGAAGCATTAGTTAGATTTTTATATTCTTTAATAGTTTTTTGAACTAAAACTTCTTCATTTATCTCACTACACTCATTTTTAAGTATAGATTCTCTTAATTCGTTAATAGTTTTTTTAGCTATTTTTGTTAATAATTTATTTGAGTAAGGCTCAAAGTCTTTGTTCTTGATAAACTTATCAAGCTTCGGTATGGATTTTAGTAAAACCATTATAACCCTTTAATGTTAATTTTATTTTATTGTAGTACAATTTCAATTCTTTAGTTGGGGGGTATGTGATCCTGGTGGACGCCGCAGGTTTCAACCCTGATCGGAGGTTTGTGTGTACACGCCTCGGTAGGTTCGATTCCTACACCTTCTCGCCATCTAAAGATAACTCTCCAGACCCTATAAAATCATTGTTTCTTATACTTTTTCAAAATAGATTCTATCTAATAGATAATTCATAATAACTTAAAACTTAACTAAATATTAGCTAAAATAATGCTACATTTT
>JABSOL010000152.1 GCA_013215985.1 Campylobacteraceae bacterium | reverse complement strand
ATTTATTTTAAAGAAGAAAAGGAAATTAAAAAATATAACATTAATACTTGGTCTGTTGATTTTAATAAAAACAAATATGAACAATATTATTTTATAAAAAATAAGAACTCAAAAATTACTTTAGATAATATCTCTTTATATACTATTAATTTTAGGGATGGTGTATTAGATGCTAAAATTTGGTTTAAATCTTTAATATATAAAAAGTATAAAAAGTCTTATTCAAAAGTTATCACAAAAGAGAATATAAGTGCAAAAAGGCATAAGTTAGCTTATCTGCCATTTTTTAGCCTTGAAACTGCTTCGATTATTAGTAAATCAGACTTTGATACAATTTGTGAAATTAATCCACAGTTAAAAAAGAAACTAGTAATTGTTAAAAAATCTAAAAAAATATTTTTAACACTTATTGGTTTAGCATATACAGACATGCAAGATAAAAATCATTTAGCTTTATCTCAGAGATTCTCCAGAATGAATTTAAATGATCCAAGAGAATATAATTCTTTAGCTAATAATACAAAAGTTTATTCTTTAAAAGATAATGAGTTAAACCAATTAAGAGAGTTTTATAAAAAATATGAGAAACTAAAACGATATGAAAAACTTAAATAAAAGAAGAGTTAGAATTTTCCCATAGTGAGTTTAATTTATATCTGCTACTTGGATAATATAGTTTTGAATAAGTTGCTATCTCTTCATATGAATATACAAGTCTTGATATTAATAAACAAGGCTCATTTTCTTTAATATCTAATATCTTTTGAATTTTCTCATTTACTAAAATAGCTTCAATAGTATTATTTACTTTTTGAACAGGGCAGACTTTTTGTAAATATTCATTAGGTGTTATATTAATGAAATCTTGTTTTAGATAATTTGGAACAAGTGAGGGTTTAATATATCTAATATCAAATCTTACTGGTACATCATTTTCTTTATGAACCATTTTTGAGATAAATATTTTTTGATCTTTTACTACATTTAAAATTAATGCTATATTTTCATCTGCTTTAATTTCTTCTAATAAAATTAATTCATTTGAATATACATTTCCTCTTGAATTAATTTCATCTGCAATGTTTTTTAAATCTAATATAGAACTTTGTGCTATTTGTTTTTTTACAAATGTTCCAGATCTTGGAAATCTTTGAACATATCCCTCAATTACAAGCTCACTTATTGCTTTATTAACTGTAGGTCTACTTGTATTAAACATTTTTACTAATTCTTTTTCAGTAGGAATTTTTTCACCTTCTTTATAAATATTATCATTAATCTTTTTGATTATAAATTCTTTGATTTTTTTGAATAAAGGTGTTCTCATGTTTTTTCCTATTGTAATATTTTGCATTTTATCACAAAGATGGCCAAATGCCATCTTTAAATATATATTTCTTAAAAACTTGGAATTAAAGAAGAGTCTATAAACTTATTATATAAACCAGATCTTACAAGTGCCATCGCTTTTTCAATATCATCAGTAAAGTATCTATCTTCTTCATAGAATGTAACTTCTGATCTAATCATAGCTTTTGCTTCTTCTAATGATTTACTTGATTTATTAGGTGCTCTAAAATCCATACCTTGTGCAGCTGCTAAAAGTTCAATTCCTAGAATTCCACCAGTATTCTCAGCCATATCTGCTAGTCTTCTTCCCGCATAAGTAGCCATTGATACATGATCTTCTTGATTAGCTGATGTAGGTAATGAATCAACGCTTGATGGATGAGATAAAGCTTTGTTTTCACTAGCCAAAGCAGCTGATGTAACTTGTGCAATCATGAATCCTGAATTAATACCACCATTATTTACTAAAAATGCCGGTAATTGACTTAAATGTTTATCAACTAATAATGCCATTCTACGCTCAGATAAAGCTCCAATTTCGCTTATTGCTAAAGCTAGATTATCTGAAGCAAAAGCAATAGGTTCAGCATGGAAGTTTCCTCCTGAAATTACATCACCTTCATCTACAAATATTAATGGATTATCAGTTACACCATTAGATTCAACTAAAAGAGTTTCCGCTGTATTTCTAATTTGTGATAAACAAGCACCCATAACTTGAGGTTGACATCTAATTGAATAAGGATCTTGAACTCTATCGCAATTTACATGTGATAAAGAGATCTCACTTTTATCTTCTAATAAGTTAACATACATAGAAGCTGCATCAATTTGAGTTTTATGTCCTCTTATTTTATGAACTCTTGCATCAAAAGGCGATCTACTACCTAATACAGCTTCAGTAGTCATAGATCCAATAACAACAGCAGCTGCAAATAAGTCTTCTGCATAGAATAAACCTTCAAGTGAGAATGTAGTTGATAATTGAGTTCCATTTAATAAAGCTAGTCCTTCTTTTGCTCTTAATACAATAGTAGACATACCAGCTTTTTTTAATCCTTCTAATGCAGTCATTCTTTCGCCCATATAAGATACATAACCATATCCTAATAGAATTGCTGACATATGAGCTAAAGGTGCTAAATCTCCAGAAGCTCCAACAGAACCTTTTTTAGGAACACAAGGATAAACTTCATTTTTTAATAAATCACACAAAAACTGTATTACTTCTAATCTAATACCTGAGTAACCTAAAGATAAAGAATTTATTTTTAATAAAATCATTAGTCGCACAGATGCATTTGAAATATCATCACCCATACCAGCTGAATGAGATAAAACAATTCTTCTTTGTAAATCTTCTAAGTCTTCTTTAGGAATTTTAGTATTAGCTAATAAGCCAAAACCTGTATTAACACCATATACTGTTTGATCTTTTTCAACAATGTCTAAAATTGTTTTATTAGCAGCTTTGATTCTATCATGTGCTGATTTATCTAATACAATATGAACGGCTTCATTTTTAACTCTTCTTATATCTTGTAAAGTAAGTGTTCCTGGAACTAAGTTTAAAGTAAACATATTATTTGCTCTCTTTCATCATTGGTAAATCTAAGTTTTCTTCTTTAGCTTTTTTAATAGCTAAATCATAACCTGCATCAACATGTCTCATAACACCAGATGCTGGATCATTAGTAAGAACATTATTTAATCTTCTTGCTGAATCATCACTTCCATCTGCAAGTATAACCATACCTGAGTGTTGAGAGAATCCCATTCCAACTCCACCACCGTGATGTAAAGATACCCAAGTAGCTCCACCAGCAGTATTAAGAAGCGCATTTAATAAAGGCCAATCTGAAACTACATCAGAACCATCTTTCATTCCTTCTGTTTCTCTATTAGGAGAAGTAACACTTCCTGAATCTAAATGATCTCGTCCAATTACAATAGGAGCTTTAAGTTCGCCACTTTTAACCATTTCATTAAATGCAAGTCCAGCTTTAGCTCTATCTCCTGCACCAATCCAACAAATTCTAGCAGGTAGTCCTTGGAATTGTATTTTTTCTCTTGCTCCATCTAACCATGTATGTAAAGCTTTATTATCTGGGAATAGTTCTTTCATTTTTGCATCTGTTTTATAAATATCTTCAGGATCACCAGATAAGGCTACCCATCTAAAAGGACCAGTACCTTCACAAAATAGATCTCTAATATATAAAGGAACAAAACCTTCAAAATCAAAAGCATTTTCTACACCTACTTCAAAAGCCATTTGTCTAATATTATTACCATAATCAAATGTTGCTATTCCTTTTTCATGGAATCCTAACATTGCTCTTACTTGTACAGCCATAGAGTCTTTTGCTTCTTTAACAACAAGATCAGGATTTGAGATTCTTAATTCTCTTACTTTATCCATGTCCCATCCAATAGGTAAATAACCATTTAAAGGATCATGTGCAGAAGTTTGATCTGTTACTGCATCAGGTAAATAATCACCTTTTAGAATTTCTGGAAATATATCAGCAGCATTAGCTAATAAACCAACAGATATAACTCTATCTTCAGATATTGCAGTTTTAATTAAATCAAGTGCTTCTTCTAGAGTTTTAGCTTTGTAATCACAATACTTAGATTCAATTCTTTTATCAATTCTTGTTTCATCACATTCAACAGCTAACATACAAGCACCAGCCATTGTAGAAGCTAGAGTTTGAGCTCCACCCATGCCCCCTAAACCACCAGTTAAGATCCATCTTTTTGCAAGTGTTCCTCCAAAGTGTTTTTTAGCCATAGACATAAATGTTTCATAAGTACCTTGAACAATTCCTTGTGATCCTATATATATCCAAGAACCAGCTGTCATTTGTCCATACATCATTAAACCTTTTTTATCAAGTTCATTAAATGTTTCCCAAGTTGCTTTATATGGAACAATATTAGAATTAGCAATTAATACTCGAGGAGCATTTTCATGTGTTTTAAATACACCTACTGGTTTTCCAGATTGAACAAGTAATGTTTCATCATTCTCTAATCTTGTTAAAACTTCAACAATTTTGTCATAACACTCCCAGTTTCTAGCAGCCTTACCAATTCCACCATATACAACTAAGTCTTCAGGTCTCTCAGCAACCTCTGGATCTAAATTGTTCATTAACATTCTTAGAGGAGCTTCTGTCATCCAAGATTTAGCAGTTAAAGTTGTTCCTCTAGCTGCTCTTATAATTCTTTTTTCACTCATAATTAGCCTTTTATTTTGTGATTTATATTTCTTATGTTACAATTATATATACAAATAGTTTAATTGTCAATACAATTAGATTAAAATTTATTAAAAAAGAGTTAATATGGAAGAATTTGATAAAGTCTGGATTAATGCACGAATAACAATAATAAATGGAAACAACGATATTGAGGTGCTTGAGAATAGTTTTTTAGCAGTAAAAAATAAAAAAATAGCCAAAATTGATAAAATGTCTAATTTTACACAATCTTGCGCAAAAGATATATATGATGTAAAAAATAGATTAATAAGTACATCTTTAATAGATTGCCATACACATTTAGTATATGCAGGTAATAGAACTAATGAGTTTGAAGATAGATTAAATGGAGTATCATATAAAGAAATTGCTGCAAATGGTGGAGGAATTGCTTCTAGTATTAAAAGCCTAAGAGCTTCTTCTTTTGATGAGTTATATGAAGAGTCACAAAAGAGACTAATAACTTTAATACAAGAGGGCGTTACAACTATAGAGATTAAAACAGGTTATGGTTTAGATTTAGAGAATGAAACAAAGATGTTAAAAGTTGCCCAAAAACTAGAAGAGAACTATCCTATACATATAGAGAAAACATTTTTAGCAGCCCACGCTGTTCCCCCTGAGTATAAAAATGAAACAGACGCTTATATAGATTATATATGTGATGTTATGTTTGAGCAAGTGAATGATTTAGGACTAATTACATGTGTCGATGCATATTGTGAGCACTTAGCTTTCTCAGTAGAGCAAGTAAAAAAAGTATTTGATAAAGCTATGGAGTATAACTTAAAAGTAAAACTGCACGCAGAACAATTCTCATCTATGGGTGCTAGTGATTTAGCCTGTGAATATAATGCTTTATCAGTTGATCACTTAGAATTTACAGAAGAATCTACAATTATAAATATGCAAAAGAGTGGAACTGTTGCCGTTTTATTACCAGGAGCATATTACTTTTTAAGAGAAACACAAAAACCACCAATAGAACTTTTAAGAAAATATAATGTTCCAATTGCAATAGCAAGTGATTTAAATCCTGGAACTTCTTCTTTATGTTCATTATTACTTATGATGAATATGGCAGCTGTAATGTTTTCGCTTAAAGTAGATGAAGTATTTTTAGGAGTTACTAAAAATGCTGCTAAAGCTTTAAATTTACAAAATAGTAAGGGCGAATTAAAAGTAGGCTTTGATGCTGACTTCTGTATATGGGATATCTCTCATCCAAGAGATTTAGTTTGTTCATATAATCCAAGAGTTCTTCACTACTCTGTTTTCCAAGGAGAAAAAGTAAATGTATGAAAAACCTAATAAAAAATTATGGACAGGACGAATAGATAAAGAAGATGGTAAAGATGGATATAGATTTCATCAGAAAATAAAGTTTATAAAAGCTCCTTATCAAAAAGAAAAAGGACTTGTTCTTTTAGGATTTGATTGTGATGAAGGAGTTAAAAGAAATAAAGGCAGATTAGGGGCAGGAAAAGCTTGTGATATTCTAAAAGCTAATATGGGAAATTTAGCTTATCATTTAAAGAATACAAGATTGTATGATGGTGGAAAGTTTATAGCAGATGAACATTTAGAAAAAAACCAAGAATATTTCTCTGAACATGTTGAAAATTTATTAAAAAACAATCATTTTCCTTTAATTATAGGAGGAGGGCATGAAACAGCATATGCTTCTTTTTTAGGACTACACAAGTATAAAAAAGAAAACATTGCAATTATTAACTTTGATGCACACTTTGATTTAAGAAAAAATGCTGAAGCAACTTCAGGAACTCCATTTGAGCAAATAGCATCTTTATGTAAAAAAGATAATACTGAGTTTTCATATATGTGTTTAGGAATAGCAAGAAGCTCTAATACAAAAGCTTTATTTAAAAAAGCAAAAGAATTAAATGTAGAATATATAGAAGATAATAAAATGAATCTTTTACATATTAAAAGAATTAAAAAAGATCTAG
>JABSOL010000151.1 GCA_013215985.1 Campylobacteraceae bacterium | reverse complement strand
ACAATAACAGTATTAGCAACAGTATTAGATAATGCAGGTAATACAAAAACAGTAAGTGATACATTAGTATTAGATACAAATGCAGATATAGATAATAACTTTGAAATAAAAGTTAAAAATAGTGATGAAATAACAAATCAAATAGAATCAGAAGATGTAAGTGTAAGTTTAACTGGAGTAGATGCAGATGCACAAAGTGTGATTGTAGAATTTACAGATGGAGTAAATACAATTAGTAAAACAGCTGAATTAGTAGCTGGAGTATGGACTTTAGATGATACCGATATATCTTCACTAAATGATGGAACAATAACAGTATTAGCAACAGTATTAGATAATGCAGGTAATACAAAAACAGTAAGTGATACATTAGTATTAGATACTTTAAACCCAAATGCTCCTATTATTTTAAATGTTATAGATATAAATTCAGACTTGAACCAAATTGTAATCAATGGAAGCGGAGATGAAGTTGGGAACATTATAAAAGTATATGATTCTTTAAATAATTTGATTGGAACAAGCTTCGTTTTAGCAGATAATACATGGAGTCTAAATATTTCTTCTTTAAATAATGAAATAAGACATAGTTTAAAAGCAGTAGAACTTAATTCATCTTTTAATATAAGTGCTGATTCTAATATTGTAAACATAATAAAAAGTACAAATTCTTCTTTGCTTGCGTTAAATAATGATGATTATATTTTTACAGGAAGTGCTAATGATTTTATCATTATTGATTCTGATAATATTAATGATGAATTAATTGTAGATGGAGGAGAAGGAAACGATACTGTAAGTTTTAGAAGTTTAAATGATTCTATAAATATAAATTTAAATGATTCTATTCACAATGTAGGAAATGATAAAATAGAGTTTAGAAATATTGAAAACATTTATGGTTCTGAAACATCTGATGATAATATTACAGGGGATTCAAATGATAATTTTTTATATGGAGGAAGAGGAAATGACACTTTAAGAGGTGGTGCCGGAGACGATATATTATTAGGAGATCAAGGATCTTTATTAGAAGATAATAATGATGATTTATTATATGGAGAAGAAGGTAAAGATACTCTTATTGGAGGACATGGTGATGATACTTTATATGGTGGTGAGGATAATGATGAATTACATGGACAAAGAGGTGATGATCTATTAATTGGTGGAGAAGGTGATGATATTATTCGTGGAGATGGTGGAATTGATACTGCTGTTTTTTCTGGTAATTTAAGTGATTATTCTTTTACAATAAATGCTACTATGAATATAAGTTCTGTAGATAATAGACTAAGTGGGGACGATGGAAACGATAATCTAATAAATATTGAATATTTTCAATTTGCAAATAGATTAGTTTCTACGTCTTTACTTAATTCTGATTCTATTGCTTTATTATCAACTAGTGATTCAGGAAGTAGTTCAAGTGATCATATTACTAATGATACAAGTCCTACTTTTAAAGTTGATATTTCTCCTTTTATTGAATATGGTTGTATTGTTAATATTTATTCAAATGGTATAAAAGTGGGAGAACATACGGTTACTACAAGTGATGTTACTAATACTTATGTTAATGTTACAGTTAATGAATTTACAAGTGATGGTATTTATTTAATGCGTTCTAGTATTTCAAATTTATTAGGTTTTGAAGGTTCTTCATCTTCTGCCTTATCTGTACAAATTGATACAAATGCAGATACAGATAATAACTTTGAAGTAAGTGTATTATCTAGCGATGAACTATTAAATGCAAGTGAATCTGATGATATAAGCTTGGCTTTAAGTGGAATAGATTCAGATGCTAAAAGTATTAATATTCAATTT
The DNA here is from genome assembly GCA_013215985.1 of Campylobacteraceae bacterium. GTDB lineage: Bacteria > Campylobacterota > Campylobacteria > Campylobacterales > Arcobacteraceae > NORP36. The sequence continues at coordinate 4,798 of JABSOL010000151.1, read as the reverse complement.
TCTGATGGTACGAATACTGTAAGTACTAGTGCTTCATTAGTATCAGGTAATTGGATTGTAAGTGATAGTAATATATCTTCTTTAAATGATGGAAATATATTAGTTAGAGCAACAGTAATAGATAATGCAGGAAATTCAAAAATAGTAAGTGATACTTTATTATTAGATCAGACTGCATCAGACCCTGTTTTATTAAAGAATATCAGTATAACTGATGTTAATGGTGATTATTCAAGTGTTATTATGTCAGGTCAGAACGCTGAAATAGGAAGTACAATAACATTGTATGATGAAGATAATAATATCATAGGTACAAGTATTGTAGTTTCTCCAGGAATATGGACAATAGATATTTCTTCTTTACCTAATACTCCCATTGATGAGAATGAATTTTTTAAGATTACAGAAACAGATTTTGCAGGAAATGTAAGCATAATTAGTGAATCAATACAGTACCTTCGCTATTCTTTGCTAGATGCAGAAACTGAACCTTCTGATGATTTTAATATTGCAGGTGATGGAAACGATACTTTATTGGTTGAAAGTGATGATGCTAATGATTCTTTATTTGTTGATTTAGGAAATGGTGATGATATTTTAGAATTTCCAGGAAATAAAGAAGATTATACAATAACACATAATTTAGATGGCACCATTACTATTTTGGAAAGTTCATCAAGTGATTCAAATTCTGATGGTATAGGGGACAAAATAATTGCTAAAAATGTTGAAGTACTTGAATTTGCAAATGGAACAATATTAACAAATACTTTGGCATCCCCAATAGCATTTGATTTAAATAATGATGGACAGATAGGAGTTACAGGAAAAACTTCTTCAATAAATAAAGATTTAAATGTAAATATAGGAAAAACAGTAAGTTTTGATATTGATGCTGATGGAAGAAAAGATAAAATAGAATGGTTTAAAGCAAACGAGGATGGAATCTTAATAGATAATCGTGATGGAAAAGCTATTTTCGGTATAGATGGTTCCAGATTATTTGGAGATGAAGGTGGTAAATATAATGATGGTTATGAAAAATTAGCACTTTTAGATGAAAATAAAGATGGAAAAATTTCAAAAGAAGAATTAGATGGTTTAAATTTGTGGGTTGATGATGGCGATGCTCTTCTTGAAAAAGGAGAATTAAAAACATTAGAAGAATTAGGAATTAAATCAATTTCTACAATAAAAAAAGAAATAATAGATGAAGAAGGAAGAATTCACTTACAATCTTTTGTAGAAACAGAAGATGGAACAGAAATCTTAAGTGAAGATGTTTGGTTTTTAAAAGATAATGAAGAAGATATTAATTTAAATAATATGAATAGTGAAAAAATAAATTTAGAAAATACTAATAACATCAATTTTAATGAAATTCTTAATCCAATAGATGAATATAATGAATTAGTTATTTTAGATAATAAATATGATAAACTTATTCTTGAGGGTGGTATTAAATCTTCAAACAATGAAGATGGTAAATGGCTAATACAAGGTATAAAAGATGATGAAGAAGGAAATATTTATAATGTATATCAAAGTACAGATACTAACTCAATTATAAAATTATTAATTGATGAAGATATAGATACAAATCATATTTAAAAAAGAATAACTTTATAATTATTCTTTTTTTGCTAAACTAATACATGTCTAAATCAAAACAAAAAGAAATACTTTTATTATCAAAAGAAAAAGTTGAACTTAAAACTTTAAATGAAGAACTTGAAAAAAGAGTTAAAGAAGAACTTAAAAAATCAAGGGCTAAAGATGAACTAATGTTTCAACAAAGTAAACTAGCTTCCATGGGTGAAATGATAGGAAATATTTCACACCAATGGAGACAGCCTTTAATGGAAATTTCTTCTTTATTTTTACCAATAGAAGCTTCCTTAAAAATGAATATAGAATTATCAAAAGAAGATTTAATAGAAAGAATTGAAAAACTACATGAAATCACAAAATATATGTCTCATACTATTGACGATTTTAAAAACTTTTTTTCAAAAGATAAAAAGAAAGTTAACTTTAGAATCTCAGAGCAAATAAACACAGCAATTACTATTATAGGTTCAACGCTAAAAAGAAATAAAATAAATCTTGATATTATAATTAAACATAACCCTTTAGTTTATGGATACAAAAATGAATATGCACAAGTTTTAATAAATATTGCAACAAATGCTTGTGATATTTTAATAAATAGGAAAATAACAAATCCTAAAATCATTATTAAAATAGAAACAAAAGATAATTTTTTATTAGTAAGTCTTAGTGATAATGCAGGTGGAATAAAAGTAAATCCTATTTCAAAAGTATTCGAACCTTTTTATACGAGTGAAAAAGACAATGGAACAGGATTAGGTTTATTTATGTCTCATTTAATTGTTAGAAATAGTTTAAAGGGTGAAATATTGGTATCTAATAATAAAGAAGGTGCTGTATTTATAATCAAAATTCCAATTGATATAAAAGATGATTAGAAATAATTTTAAAACAATTAATGTATAAGATAAAGAAAAACGAACTATTTAAAGGTATTTTTTTTAGAAAATTTATCTGTTTTTAGTTATAATCGCATAAAATATACTCAAATAGGAATAATATGTCTTTACTTCAAAAACAAGCAGATACGATTAGATTTTTAGCAGCAGATATGGTACAAAAAGCAAACTCAGGACACCCAGGTGCACCTATGGGTTTGGCAGATATTGCAACAGTTTTAAGCAAACATTTAAATATTTCTCCGACAAACTCTAAGTGGTTAAATAGAGATAGATTAGTATTTTCAGGTGGTCATGCAACTGGTCTAGTTTATTCATTATTACATCTTTGGGGATTTGATTTATCTATTGATGATATGAAACAATTTAGACAAACTCATTCAAGAACTCCAGGTCATCCAGAATTTGGTCATACTCATGGTGTTGAAATTACAACTGGTCCTTTAGGACAAGGTATTGCGAATGCTGTTGGTTTTTCAATGGCTTCAAAATATGCTAAAAATGTTTTAGGTGAAGATGTTATTAATCATAAAGTTTACTGTTTTTGTGGTGATGGAGATTTACAAGAAGGCTTATCTTATGAAGCTACTTCAACAGCAGGTCACCAAAAGTTAGACAATTTAGTAATTATTTATGATTCAAATAATATTACAATTGAAGGTGATACTTCTATTGCTTGGGATGAAGATGTAGTAGCTAGATTTAAAGCTATTAATTTTGAAGTAATAGAAATTGATGGTCATAACTTTGAAGAAATTGAAGCTGCATTTGTTCAAGCAAAAGCTGCAACAAAACCTGTATTAATTAAAGCAAATACGGCAATCGCTAAAGGTGCTGCGACTATGGAAGGTTCTCATCATACTCATGGTGCTCCTTTAGGTGCAGATGAAATTTCAGCTTCAAAAATCAAAGCTGGATTTAATCCTGATGAAACTTTTGTAATTCCATATGAAGTAAAAGCTGCATTTGATAAAACAGAATGTGGTGAAACTCTTGTATCTACTTGGGAAACTTCTTTAAATGCAGAAACTAAAGCTAAAATTAAAACTTATACTAATCCTGATTTTGATTCAATTGAGTATCCTTCTTTTGAAGCTGATTCTTCAGTTGCAACAAGAGACTCAAATCATAAAATCTTAAATGCTATAGCAGCTGCAGTTCCAGGTTTTATGGGTGGATCAGCTGATTTAGCACCATCAAATAAAACTGAATTAAAAGGTATGGGTGATTTTCCAATGGGGAAAAACTTACACTTTGGAATTAGAGAACATGCAATGGCATCAATTTCAAATGCTATGAATTTATATGGTTTATTTAGAGTGTTTTCAGCTACATTTTTTGTATTTTCTGATTATTTAAAACCAGCTGCAAGAATTGCTGCTTTAGCATCTATCCCTCATCATTTTGTATGGACACATGATTCAATAGGTGTTGGAGAAGATGGCCCAACTCATCAACCAATTGAGCACTTAGGACAATTTAGATCTTTACCTAATTTTTATGTTTTCAGACCAGCAGATGCAACTGAAAATGTTGATTCTTGGAAAGTAGCTTTAAAATTAAATTCACCTTCTGCTTTTGTTTGTTCAAGACAAGGTTTAAAAGTATTAAAAGATGAAAAAGAATTTGGAACTGTAGCAAATGGAGCTTATTTACTTAAAAAAAGAGATAATGCAACAATTACTATTATGGCTTCAGGTTCGGAACTTATGTTAGCATTACAAACAGCTTGTCAATTAGAAAAAGAGGGTGTAATGGCTAATGTTGTTTCAGTTCCTTGTTATGATTTATTTATTGAACAAGATAAAGAATATATCTCAAAAGTAATTGATAAAAACACTAAAGTATTTGCTGTTGAAGCTGCACGTGCTTTAGAATATTATAGATTTGCTGATGTTGTATATGGTATGGATACATTTGGAGCAAGTGGACCTGCACCTGAATTATTTGAAGAGTTTGGATTTACAATTCCTGCTTTAAAAGCTAAAATTCTAGCAGACTTAAAAGACTAAATTATAAAAGTAAAGTAGTTTATCTACTTTACTTTTATCTATAAAACTACAATATTTACTAAACTTGATTCAACTTACTTAAAAACTTACTACTTGTCTTTATCTATAATGAAACACATTACATCCTATTAAAGACCATTATTACTATGCTTATTAAAATAAAATATTTATAATATATAAGAGTAAATATGAAAGATGAATGAATTTCACAATTTAAGCTACATTTATGTTTGAGCCCTTGACATCCAAAGCACTTTACCCTATAATTCCCATCCA
>JABSOL010000150.1 GCA_013215985.1 Campylobacteraceae bacterium | reverse complement strand
GGCCGCAGACCCCCCACCCAAATGGGCGGGGCGGTTGACCTTGAAAAAAATATTAAAAATTTAAAAAAACAAGCTAAGAGATAATTGGACCGGCGAAGATACAACTGACTGAACTGATTAAAAACAGACTAAAAAAAAAGAAAAAAAACGTATATATCTGGAAATCAAAAAACACATGCATATAAAAATGTATTCATTTTAATTTGTGTAAATCTTACTTTGTAAGCCTAAACATCAGAAGAACATGCGAGTATGGCAAAAAGAAATGACAAAATTGAATTATTACAGTTTGTTGGTGGTGGCTGATTTTAAATACTTTAAATAGAATGAAGGATATATTATCCTACATTCTATAAAAAACTCTTAAAAATTATCCCATTCATTATCATCATTTTTATTATCTTTGTTTATGATTATACTAGAATCGTGCGAATTACCAGAATAAACATTTGTATGTGAATGTATGCTATCTTCATAATCATTTATTGTACTTTTAGCTTTTGTATTTGAAATCGGACGAACATGCTCTTTTCCCTTAAATTCTTTTTTATTAGCTTCATCAACAATTCCTTTTGCCAATAAATTAGTTTCTTCTGAAATATCTCTTGTTTGTCCTGCTGTCATTGCATTCTTTTGAGTTTGTCTATCTAATAATGTAATAGCATCATTAATCTGAGATATTGCAGTTTTCTGCTCATCAGAAGCTACTAATACTTCTGAAATCAATGATGAAGTGCTTTCTATATTTTCATTAATCAAAGTATAACCATTAATCATAGATTGTGATATCTTTTTACCATTATTAGCTTTTTCTGTTGCATTCTCAACTAATTCTTTAATTTCATTTGCGGCTTCTGCTGATCTTGAAGCTAAGTTTCTTACTTCTTGAGCAACTACAGCAAACCCTTTTCCAGCTTCACCTGCTGTTGCAGCTTCTACTGCAGCATTTAAAGATAAAATATTTGTTTGAAATGCAATTTGATCAATCACAGATATTGCTTCGGAAATAGATCTAACTTGTTCATTTATTTCTTCCATTGAAGATGAAGTTTCATTAGCTAATTTTTGCCCACCTTCAACTGCAATACTTAAGTTTTTTGCATTTTCACTCATTGCATTAACATTATTTGAATTATTAGATACTGTACTTGTAACTTCTTCCAGAGCTGCTGCAGTTTCTTCTAAAGATGCTGCAGCTTCATTAGAAGAATTATTTAATGAGTTTACAGTTTCTAATAACTTACCAGCATCAACTTGAAGTGTTAAACCTGCTTCTTTATTTTGGATTAACATTGAAGTGATTGAATCACCTAAATGATTAATACCTGATACTAGTTTTTCTAAATCAGCTTTTAAATTACCTTTGTCAACTCTATTTAAATAATTATAAGAAGAATATTCATCTAAAATATTTAGTATATTTGAAATATTTTTTTCCAATTTACTAAGCATTAAATTAATCAAATCTTTTAATTCATTTAAACCATCATTTGAAGAAGATATTGTAATTCTATTTGAGAGATCACCACTGTTTACAGAGTTAATAACAGAAGAAGCATCTTTTATAAGATTTTTTTCTAACTCTATTGAATCTTTAATCTTTAATATATTTTCATTTATAATTTTTGACATCATTCCAATTTCATCATTTGATGAGATTTTTAATTCACTTACTTCATTTGTTTCTTTTCCTAAATATTTAAAAAACTCTAAAATACCATTTTGAAAAGTATTTAGAGGTTTATTTATAATAATATTTATTAAATATAAAGTAATAAATAATATTAAAACTAACAATACTAAAGAAATAATTATAATTAAATTTCTAAGATCACTTGCAGGTTGTAAAGCTTCTGCTTCATCAATTTCTGCAATTATAGCCCAAGTACTTTGATGAAAGATATTAATCTTATTATAAACACTTAAAACATTTATATCCCTATAATCCTTAATCATAATCTTTTGTAAACCGTTATAATCATCTTTAAATGCATTTAAAGATGATTTAGTTTTAATTTCCCAAACACCGATTGTTGAGCCTAATTCTTGAACTACTTCATCTTTAATATCTTTAATAAACCTAGAATTATTTCTCATTTTATAATCAGATCCAAGCAAATAAACTTCTCCACTTAAACCTAACCCAGAACTTTTATATTTATTATTAAAATTCATTATATTATTAATATTATCAACTGGCATTTGAAAAATTAAAACAGCTTTTTTTTCATTCTTTATGAATATAGGGGCAGCTATAAAAGAAGCAGCTTGATTATAACTAGGTTCATAAGGTGCGAAATCTTCAAATGCGATTTTGTTTTTAGGTAATTTCAAAGCTTTTTTATAAACTTTTGCTAAACCTGTATTTGAATATACTCCAGATTTTAAATTTGTTGCAAAATCTTTTTCTTTGAAATCACTATATATTATATTTCCATCTAAATTAACAATAAAAATATCATATAAAGCAAAATTATTTAAATAATTGTCAAAACTAGGATGATATTTTAAATGAGCCCTCATATATGCAGAATCATATTTTGAAGAAGAAATCATAAGATTTTTTGATCCTAATTTTTCTTTATTATCAGTTATAAATATATACTGAGCAATTAAAGCATTAATATTTTTAGGCAAGTATTCATTTATATCTTTTTTATCTTCCACATTAGGAACGTTATAATTTACAGAATTCAAATAATTTTTTTTAAAATCATTTTTAATTTCATTTTCAATTAAAGAAAGATCTAATGATACATCTTTAGATAAAGATGAAAAACCATTATTTAAACCAATAAAAGCCTCTTGTGTAAAAGAAGAATTACTAAGTGATAATAAAAGTGATTCTAAAGAATTAAAATAATTTTTAATTTCATTACTTTTACTAGCATTTACACTGGCTAATTTATTAAATTCAGACTCTTTAAGAGCTTCAGTCGATTTATTAACTGAAACAAAAATAATTGCTGCACTTAAGAATAGAAGTGAAAATAACAGCAACAAAGACAATTTACTTTTAATTTTCATATTTTTAATCATTTTTTATCCTTAATTATATGTATTTAATAAAGTTTAGCATTAAATTGTATTTAAGAAATTAATATAATAATTATCTGTCTTATTTAATATACTTTTAATTTTTTATACAGATTTTTTTAATATACTTTTAAATATACTTTAAAAAAATGATAGGAGTCCCTTTGTACTCAAAAGAGTTAGATACAATAAAAAAAACTAATAGATTTAGAAAAAGAACTTTATATAATGAGAATCTAATAGACTTAGCTTCAAATGATTATTTAGGTCTTGCAGCTAATAAAGAAATTTTCACGTGCACATATGAAAAACTATTAAAAGAACAATTCCATGCACCAAAAGCTTCAATGATAGTAAATGGTTATAATAAAATACATAAAGAATTTGAAGATAATTTAAAAAGAGTTAATGATTTTGAAGATGCAATTATTGTAGGTTCAGGATTTTTAGCAAACTTATCACTAATAGAAGCGCTAGTAAGAAAAGGTGATAAACTTTTTATTGATGAAGAATATCATGCAAGCGGAATTTTAGCTACAAAACTTCTAAAAAAAGAACAAGTAATAGTTTTTAATCATAATAATGAAAAACACTTGGAAGAATTATTAATTAATACAGAATGTAAGAATAGAAGAATTATTGTTATTGAAGGTGTATATTCAATGCATGGTGATTTAGCAAAAAAAGAATTGTTTGACCTAGCTGCTGAATATAATACTTTACTAATTGTAGATGAAGCACACTCTTCTGGAGTGATAGGAGATAATTTATGCGGAATATTTGATTATTATAATATTGAAATTTCATCAAATCATATAAAAATGGGAACATTAGGAAAAGCTTATGGTTCTTATGGGGCTTATATTTTAGCAAATAAACAAATTATTTCATTTCTAGAAAATAGAGCAAAAGCGATTATATATACTACAGCTGCTTCATTATTTGATACAGCATTAGCAAATGAATCTTTACTTTATATTCAAGATAATAAAAGAGAAATTAAAAACAAGATAAATAATAAACTAAAAATTGTAGAAAAATACTTAGGAATAAAATCAGATTCATTAATTATTCCCATGATAATTAATAATAATAAAAAAGTATTAGAAATACAAGAGAGGATAAAAGAGAATAATTTTTTAATTGGTGCTATTAGACAACCTACAGTAAAAAAAGCGATAATAAGGTTAATTGCTAAAATAGATGTAAGTGATGAGGATTTAATCAAAGTATGTAAATTATTAAAAGAATATATAAACGATTAAACTTCTGTTAATTTTTTTAAGTATAATAGTGAAATTAGCTAAAATTTAATGCTAATTATAGAATAATTATAGAATAGGTAAAAAATGATAAAAAATTTAATAAAGGGAAATAGATTATTTAAAAAATATGAATTTCCAAATTTTCAAAAAGATATGGAAGAATCAATAAAACATGGACAGAAACCAGAAATACTTTTTATTGGTTGTTCTGATTCAAGAGTAACTCCAGATCTATTTTTAAATACAAAACCTGGAGATATGTTTATTTTAAGAAACGTTGGAAACTTTGTTCCCAAATATAAACATGATGAAGATTTCCATGGATCTGCTGCTGCAATAGAATATGCTGTTTCTGTTTTAAAAATTAAAGACATTATCGTATGTGGCCATTCCCACTGTGGAGCTTGTGAGAGTTTATATCAAGAGCTTCCAGATACTGAAGATTTAGTACATATTAAAACATGGCTAAAATTAGGTGAAAAAGCAAAGAGTGATACTTTGAAAGAAAAGAAATTTACTACACAAAGTGAAATGTATAGAGAAACAGAAAAAAACTCTATAAAACACCAATTAGAGAATTTACTATCTTATCCTGGAGTATTAAAAGCTATAAAAAACAATGAACTTACACTTCATGGTTGGCATTATTCAATCGAAGATGCAGGAATATCTTATTATAATAAAGAAAAAGATAAATTCTGTCCTTTAGAGGAACTACAAATATGAGTAAAATCGAAGAAATAAGGAAATTACCAAAAAAAACTATTTTTATACTTTCTTTTATTGTATTAGTGTCTTTTTCGTTAATGTATGGTGTTTCAATTACTAAAAAATTAAAAGTAGAAGATCATTTACATACATTATCTTATTCAAATGTTGCAAATATAACCGTTTATAATAAAAGTGAAGTAGTAGATGCTAAAACTAAGCAAAAAGGATACTTATTTAAGGTAAAATTTGACAATTTAAATACGAATCAAGTATGTAAAGGATTAATCTTTACTTATTTTCGTACAAAAAACATAAAACAAGATATAGATTGTAAATAGGTAAAAAATGACTTTAATTGAAAAACTAGATAATAATATTAGATTAACATATGAAGATGCAGTAAAACTGTATGATTTAGATTTATTTGTTTTAGGTAAATATGCGAATAAAATTAGAGAGACTAGACACTCTAAAAAAACATATTTTAATATAAATAGACATATAAATCCAACAAATGTTTGTAAAGATGTATGTCACTTCTGTGCTTATTCTGCAAGCAGAAAAAATCCTTTACAATATACGCTAACGCATGAAGAAATTTTAGAAATTGTAAAAAATTCTAGTAAAAATGGAATTAAAGAAGTTCATATAGTATCAGCACATAACCCTGATACTGGTTTACAATGGTATATGGACGTATTTAAGAAAATTAAAGCTGCATATCCTAATATTCATGTTAAAGCTTTAACAGCAGCAGAAATTCATTTTTTAGCAGAAGAATATAATCTTACTTATAAAGAATTAATTAAAATGATGGTTGATCATGGAATTGATTCTATGCCTGGTGGTGGAGCTGAAATTTTTGATGAAAAAGTTAGAAAAAGAATTTGTGGCGGAAAAGTTACAACTGCTCAATGGTTAGAAATTCACAGACTTTGGCATGAAGCTGGAAATAAAAGTAATGCTACTATGTTGTTTGGACATATTGAAACAAGAGAACACAGAATTGATCATATGATTAGACTAAGAGATTTACAAGATGAAACTGGTGGTTTTAATGCTTTTATTCCTTTAGTTTTTCAAACAAAAAACAATTACCTAAAAGTTAAAAAAGCTTTATCTGGTCAAGAAATTTTAAAAACGTATGCAATTTCAAGAATTGTATTAGATAACTTCTCTAATATAAAAGCTTACTGGGCTACATCAACTGTTAAACTAGCTTTAATCGCTCAAGAATTTGGTGCAAATGATCTTGATGGTACAATTGAGAAAGAATCAATACAAAGTGCTGCGGGAGCTTCTAGTGCATATGGAATTGAAGTAAAAAACTTTGTTGATTTAATTAAAAATTCTGGATTTATACCAGTTGAAAGAGATTCAATTTATAATGAATTAAAAGTTTGGTAAAGAGAAAACTATTCTAAATCTTTTAGTATTGAGGCTTTTGCCTCAATATAAATACTAAGTTCTTTAATACTATTCCACTTCTTTTTATTTATATTATATATTTTGATTAAACTGTAAAGAAAACTTTAAAATAATTTTTCTATTTTCATCAATTTCTATAATGAATGGCAGTTTAATATTAATAGAATATAATTCTTTATTTAACTTAGTAATTAGATCAAACAAG
>JABSOL010000149.1 GCA_013215985.1 Campylobacteraceae bacterium | reverse complement strand
AAAATTAAAAAAAGCATTTTCATTATTTAGAAAAATATTATTCATTACAGATGTTTGAGATCCTGCAAATATATAAATTACATTTTCATGTTTTTGCATATAAGATCTTATTTTTTTAATAAAATCTTGTCCAAATTTTTCAATATCTCCAAATTCATCGATAAAAACAATCATCTTTTTACTATGAAGTTTTGAGAATTTTTCTGCAAGATTAAATGTTTTTTCTACTAGTGAAAATAAATCATCATCTTTCGAAATTTCATATCCTATTTTTATTCCTTCTGTTTCATATGCTAATGAAAACTTATCAAGTAATGAAAATATTGATTCTTTTGTTTTATATAAAAAGTTTGTAATCCCAACTGATTTATATATTGCATTAATGTATGCATAACAAATTTCTTTAATATTACTAGCTTCAAATACATCCAGTTTTACAATTAAATAATCATCTTTTAAATCATTTAAAACTTTGTTTACAATAGTTGTTTTACCATATCTTCTAGGAGCTACTAATACTGTATGTTGATGTAATGCAATATAAGTTTTAAGAATTTTAATCTCTGTTTGTCTTGCTATTACTAGTGAACTAAGTCCACCTGCATTTAATTTCATAAAATATCCTAATGTTTAGTTAATTAACTAAACTATAACTTAACTAAACTTAAAGTGTTGTTGAATATCTAAATGTACAAAAGACATTCAATACAAAACAAAAAGTCATAAATGTGATATTTTGATTTACTAATATACTCATAAATAATTTAATGAACAAAAATGAAGATATTATAATACATAGGACTAATTGTATCAATTGCATTATTGCTTACTGCCTGTGGTTCAGAAGATAAAGATAAAAAAGAAGTACAAGAACTATCAATAAATCAATCAAAATTAACTATATCTATTGGAACATTTATTCATACTACAGTACAAGGATTACATTATAAAACAGCAATACAAGTTGGATATACAGATATAAATGGTAATTTTAAATAATAACACTTATACTTGTATCAAATAATTTATGAATTGAAAATATTTTCGGACTTTTCACAGTATCATTAATTATTATAATTGAAATACTTCTAAATAGAAATAGTATCTAAAATATATTATTTAAAATCCATAAAATATTATTAGAAAAAATACGCATAAATATATTATTAAAGTTAGAGGGAATACAACGCAGGACTAGAACTGATTGTAGATTATTCTACGTTACACTTTGAGAGGCAGTAAATAGGCAGCCATCTTTAAAGATTTGCTACCTATTATTATATTACATATATTTTTTTAATACTTCTGGAATAGAAACTGTTCCATCTTCATTTTGGTAGTTTTCCATAATAGCTACTAGAGTTCGTCCAACAGCAAGTGCTGAACCATTTAAAGTATGAGTTAAGTGATTCTTTTTACCCTCTTTAAATCTAATCTTAGCACGACGTGACTGGAATTCTTTTGTATTAGAAATTGATGAAATTTCTCTATATTTATTTTGTCCTGGTAACCATACTTCTAAATCAACTGTTGTTGCAGCTGAAAAACCTAAGTCTCCAGTACATAATTGAACTTTTTGGTGAGGTAAACCTAAAGATGTTAATAAATCAGATGCACATTGAATCATTTTTTCAAATACTTCATCACTTTGTTCTGGTTTAGTAATTGCTACCATTTCAACTTTATCAAATTGGTGTAATCTAATTAGTCCTCTAGTATCACGTCCTGCAGATCCTGCTTCTTTTCTGAAACAAGGAGTATAAGAAGTTAATAACATAGGCAAGTCTTCTGCTGGTACAATTTCGTCGTTGTAAAGGTTAGTTAATACAACCTCAGCAGTAGGAATTAAATATAAATCTTCACCTTCAATTTTAAATAAATCATCTTCAAATTTAGGTAGTTGACCAGTTCCTTGAAGTGAATTAGAGTTTGCCATAAATGGTAAATACCACTCTTCAAAACCTCTTTTTCCATTAAAATCAAGCATATAGTTAATTAAAGCTCTCTCCATCTTAGCAGCTTGACCTCTCATAGCTACAAATCTTGACTTAGATAATTTTACACCACGTACAAAATCAATAGTTCCATCATTTTCACCTAATTCCCAGTGTTCTTTTGGTTCAAAAGAAAATTCAGGTTTTTCACCAATAGTCTCAAGTAAAACATTTTCATCTTCATCTGCACCATTAGGAACACAATCATCTGGCATATTTGGAATACCTAAAACAATAGAAGTAACTTCTTCTTCTAATACTCTAACTTCATCTTCAAGTTTTTGTTTAGAAACTTTGATATCATTGATAGTTGCTTGTAATGGTGCAATATCAAGTCCTTCTTTTTTATATCTTCCAAATTCTCTTGAAAGTTTATTTTGATCAGCTGTTAAATCTTCCATCTCTTTTCTTTTTGCTTTTGAATTAGAAGTAAGAGTTTTTAGATTATTTAAAAGTTCTTGGTCAACACCTTTTCGTGTTAATGCTGCAGATACTTTATCGAAATCACTTTGTAATAGTTTTATATCAATCATTATATATACTTTCTATTAAATTTTTTGAAATTATATCTAAGATTTCCTATGTCATTGCTTTTATAGTAAATTTTCAATTCTGCTTACCATGTATAGATATTGGTAAATATAGCTTTTAATACATTTTAATTATCATTCTCACAATAAAGATAAGAAAAATTAAAAAGGATAATTTAGTGTATTTAAAACAAATTAACAAAATCTTATTAACATCAATGATAAGTATTTGTGCTGCAAATGTGGTATTTGCAAGTGATAAATCTTCTGATATTACTCATGAAGTTACATCATATGAAGAAAGTGCTTATGGTGAAACTAAAGGTTATAGAGCAAATAAAAGTTCTACTGGTTCAAAAATGGATATTGATATTACTGAAATTCCACAAAGTGTAAGTGTAATTACAAAAGATTTAATGGAAGTACAAGATGCGCAAACAATCCAAAAGGCAATAGCATATACAGCAGCTATTGCACAGCCTAATGGAGAAAATGGAGATAATAGATTTAACTGGGCAACTATTAGAGCAGGAACACCATTATATGCTTCAACATTTTTAGATGGCTTAAAACTTGGGCACTATAGTTTTTCAATTCCTAAAACTGACATGTATGCAGTCGAAAAAGTTGAAATTCTAAAAGGACCTGCTTCTGTTCTTTATGGAGCTTCATCTCCTGGTGGCTTATTAAATTTACAAAGTAAAAAAGCAAATAACAATAATAATAAAGAAATAATTATTTCTATTAATGATAAAAAATCTAAAAGTATATCTTTAGATATAAATAATATAATTACGGAAGATTTATCACTAAGACTAACAGGAAAATTTACAAGTACTCCTTTAACTGATAGTTCATATAATGATGAAAAATTATATTTTTTTAATCCAAGTATTAAATATTATATAAATGATAATACAAGTATTGATATTTTAGCTTCTTTTGCTAAAGATATCATGCCAGGAGCAGGAATCGCCTCTGGCTCTGGTCATGTATTAACATACCATAAAGAAATATCAAAATATCAAAATGTTTTTTCACAAGGTAATCTAGTAGTGGCATCAATGATTGAAGCTGCAGCACAAAAAGCAACTGATGCAAATTTATCTAATAGTTTAATTATTGGAAATAATTCGGATATATTAGAGAGAAAAACAATAAGTTTATCTACACTTTTAAATCATAAAATAAATGATTCACTTGAAATAAATTCAAATATAAGAGTTTCAAAACTAGATGGAAAATATTTAAATTCTTTCTTTGATGGAAAGGAAATGAGTACTTTTATATCAAGTTTTAATTATACTAATATTCCCCTATCTCAAAGTAAATATGTTTTTGATTTAGAAACACTTGCTATGGATAATAATATTCAATATAAATGGAATACTTCTAATGTAGAAAATACTTCTATGTTTGGTTTAGATATACAAGTTCAAGAAGCAAATAAAAAAATGTATAGTAACTTACCTTATAATCTTAATTTATTAAATCCAGATTATTCTAAAAATATAGGTACTCACACAAATCTTTTATCAAAAGAGAATGAAAAATTAAAACAAGTAGCTTTATATGTTCAGAATCAAGCAAAAATAAATGAGAAAATCATTCTTTCTACTGCATTAAGATATGACAAAGTAAAAAAAGAAAGTAAAGATACAGTTTTAAATACTTCTTCTACTCAAAATGACAATAATATATCAGGTAGAATAGGTTTAGCTTATATTTTTGATAATGGATTTACGCCTTATGCTTCTTATTCTACATCTTTTTCTACAAATCCAGGAACAGGTAAAAATGGAAAATCATATATACCTTCAATAGGAAAACAATTTGAAATTGGTGCAAAATATAAACTTAAACAATTTAATACATTCATAAGTGCTGCTGCATATAAAATAGAAGAAACTAACATTCTAACTCCTGATCCTCAAGATGATAATTTTTCTATTCAAGAATCAAGCTCAGATATTAAAGGTTTAGAATTTGATATAACAATGGAACCTATTAATAATTTAAATATGATTATTTCTTTATCTAAAATCTCTGCAAAAGAGGTAAATCCTCTTGATCCAAAACTAGATGGAAGTAAAATAACAAGTGTTCCAGATATGTCTGCAAGTTTATGGAGTGATTATACAATTAAAAAAACAAAAGTTGGTGATTTAAAATTTGGTGCAGGCCTTAAATATATTGGTAAAAGTGTAAAAAGTGTAAAAGAAGACTTTGATATTCTTAATGGATCACCTACAACTAAGAGAAAAGTAGATGCTTATACTTTAGTTGATGCAATGATTGGAACAAAATATAAAGATATAAATTTTGCATTTAATGTAGCAAATATTTTTGATAAACAAGCAAGAGTAAACCCTGCTTCTACTCAATATTCATTAACAAGTGGAAGAAGCTATAATTTTTCATTAAAATATAGTTTTTAAATAAAAAGAGTTTTACTCTTTTTATTTTTATCCATTTTTTATCCATTAAATTTTTTTATAATTTTATATGGAAAATATAACTCAAATAAATAATTACATTAAACGATCAAAAATAACAAAACTAAAATTAAAAAAGATTTGTTATTTTTTTTCAAAAGATTATACAGCTAGTCAAACAGCAAAAGAACTTAATTTAAGTAGACAAACAATAAATAATTATTACAAGATAATAAGAATTTTACTAATTGATAAACAAGATAAGTTAATTAAGTTAATGAAAGATAATTGTTTTTGTGATAAAAGTTTTAATATTAAATACATTAAAACTTCTTCTTCTTTTAGATATTTTATTGAGTGCAATGAAAAAGTAATTTTCATTGATTCAAATTCAGAGTTTTCTAAAAATATAATGAAATTTATTGATAGTGAACTTCAAAATTCATTCATTAATAATCAGAAAACAAATAGCGCGAAAGTTTTATATAATAAAGATAAAAATAAATTTTTATTAACAAAACTACTTAAATCAACAAATACTTTACAAGAATTTGTTGATTCAAGACTAAAAAAATTTAGAGGGCTTAATCAAACAAATTTAGATCTTCAATTAAAAGAATCACAATTTAGATTTAATTATTCGCAAGAAGATATTTTTAGTACTATTTTAACTTTATTAAATCTCAATCCTAAAGCATGCACCGTCTGAATTATTATAAACACTTATATCACCTTTAAAATGTGATTCAATAATAGTTTTTGACATATATAATCCAATTCCAGAACTCTTTTCTTTTGTAGAAAAATAAGGCTCAAATACTTTATCTATAATTCCATCTTTAATTCCACCTGCATTATCATATAAATACAATACAGAGCTATTATTCTCAATTTTAATATCTATATATATACTTGGATCTTTTATGTGTCTTTGAACTAATACATCTTTAGCATTAGTTAGTAAGTTTAAAATAACTTGTGAATATTCATTCTCAAAAGCTTTTATTTTTTTATCTTTTTCTGTATTAATAAATATAGAAATATTATAAAAATTTAATGATGGTTTTATAATATCAATTGCTTTTTGACTTGCAGAAGATATTAAAAAATATTCTTTTATTTTTTTAGGTTTATAAAAATCTCTAAAATTATCAATTGTTTCTGACATAAATTCTATTTGAGTATTGGATTCATCTAGTTTATCATTTAAATACTTTTCAGATAAATCATTATCTTCATAAGCTAAAGAAATATTCATATTAATAAAGGACAAATGAGTTAAAGGTTGTCTCCATTGATGAGATATATTATTAATCATTTCACCCATTGAAGCTAGTTTACTTTGATGAATTAAAATTTTATCATTTTCTTCTTTTTTATCTAAGTTTTGTTTTAATTTATAACCTAAAGCAAAAGATAAAATTAAAGATTCTAGAGGAAATGCAATATGTAATATATATATCTCAGATAATCTAATTAACTGATGTTCAGCTATAAATAAAGATAAAAATAGAACTACCCAAGCTAGTATATAATATATTGCTATTTTATGTTTTTTAGACAAAGAATATAAACCTGTAAAAACAAAAAGAATTGCCATTAAAGACCTAGGTAAATATTCATACAACAATGACTCTTGAAAAATTAAAATAAATATTAAATCAACAATATTAATATATATTAAAAAA
>JABSOL010000148.1 GCA_013215985.1 Campylobacteraceae bacterium | reverse complement strand
TAGAACAATATAATAATATAGAGTGTTTCTATTTTGAAGGCATTGGGAAGTCCAATTCACTATTTGATCTATTTTTTAAGGTGAATGATGAGTATATTTCTTATGTAAATTTTACTTCTTTATCCCCTGTTCATTTTATTAGAGATGTGAATGAGGGCGGCTATATTATCAAACAAAACTATCTGTTTAACGCCAAAAAAAATGAAGTTTTGGCTGAAGATTCTATTTATCAAATTCCAAAGCAAACACAAGACATGTTGTCTGGATATTATTTTACAAGAGCACTTTTAAATCTTCAAAATGTATCCTAATTATAAGTTTATATCTTATATTGGGCATATTTTATTATAATTAGAATTATAATTAAGACTTTATTTAAATCAACTCAAAAAGTCCTTTATATCGATAATTATACTAAAATAGTGTAATTTATTATAATTAGAATTTTTTATATAATTTCTATTTTAATTTAAAACTATAATGATATAATTACAATATAAATAAGATGAATAAAAAGGTAAAGCCAATGAATATTAAAGATAAACTTAAAGAACTTTTATTAAATAGTGAAACAGAAGTTTTAGAGTTTAAAGAAGCTAAAAATAATTATGACTTTAAGAAAATTGGAAAATATTTTAGTGCATTAGCAAATGAAGCTAATCTTTTATCAAAAGATGAAGCTTGGTTAATATTTGGAGTTAAAGATGATAAGTCCATAGTAGGGACAAACTATAGAAATGAAGGATCTTCATTACATAATTTAAAAAAAGAGATTGCAGATAAGACATTAAATAATATAACATTTAAAGAAATACATGAAGTTCAAACAGAAAAAGGAAGAGTTGTTTTATTTCAAATTCCAGCTTCACCAAGAGGGCTACCTATTGCATGGGAAGGACATTATTATGGAAGAGATAATGAATCACTTGGTGCGTTAAACCTTGAAGAAATAGAAAGAATACGCACAAAAAATGTTGAATATGATTGGAGTGTTCAAATATGTACTGATGCAAACATAGATGATTTATCAAAAGAAGCTATTTCTAAAGCTAGAGAATTATATATAGTAAAGAATCATAAATTATCGGAGGAAGTTCCTACCTGGACTGACATAACATTTTTAAATAAAGCTAAAATAACTATCAAAGATAAAATCACAAATACTGCAATTTTATTATTAGGTAATGCTGAATCTGAATATTTGTTATCTCCTGCTATTTCTAAGATTTCTTGGATATTAAAAGATAATAATAATATTGAAAAAGATTATGAACATTTCTCGTGCCCATTTATTTTAAATGTAAATGAAGTATATAATAAAATTAGAAACTTAAAATATAGATATATAAAAGAAGGAGCTTTATTTCCTGATGAAGTTGATAGTTATGATCCTTATATAATTAGAGAAGCATTAAATAATTCTATTGCACATCAAGATTATACACTCGGTGGGAAAATAAATGTAATAGAGTTTGAAGATAGAAAATTGGTATTTACAAATAAAGGATCTTTTATACCTCAATCAATTAAACATGTGTTAGAAACAAATGCACCTGAAGAAAGATATAGAAATAAATTTTTAGCAGATGCAATGATAAATCTTAATATGATTGATACAATTGGTAGTGGTATAAAGAAAATGTTTAATATTCAAAAAGACAAATATTTTCCTCTTCCTGAATATGATATTAAAAATTCATCGGTAGAAGTTACTATTGAAGGTAAAGTTCTTGATATTAATTATGCCTCAAAATTATCTTCTATGCCAGACTTAAGTCTAAACGATATTATTTTACTTGATAAAGTTCAAAAGAAAAAGAAAATAACTATAGAAGAAGCTGCAATGTTAAAAAGAAAAAAACTTGTTGAAGGTAAGCGACCTAATTTACACATTTCTTCAAATGTAGCTAATTGTACTGACCAAAAAGATAACTACATTAAAATGAAGGGAATAGATGATGGTCATTATCAATCCCTAATTATAAAATACCTAAAAGAATTTAAAACTGGGAAGAGAGAGGATTTTGAGAGGTTACTTTTAGACAAGTTGCCAGAGATCTTAGACGATGAACAAAAGAAGAACAAGATAAAAAACTATCTACAGACATTACGAAGATCAGATACAGTAGTCTGTCTAAAAAGAATATGGAGCTTGAATTAATAAAAATTTTTAGACGATATTAGATTGAGCTAGACGATATTTTAGACGAGTGATACTTTAATTTCATAATGTTATATCATTTTGAGAAGCTTTTTGAAATTGTATCTTTATCTATATAGTTTTAATACTATATCCTTTCAACTTTATAAATCTTTAATTCTAAAGTGAAGAAGAAAATATAAAACTGGGAATAGATAGGACTTGTTGAAGTTACTTTTAGCCAAGTTCTTAGAGATCTTAGACAATTATTAAAAGAAGAACAAGATAGTAAACTATGTATAAACATTAATAACATCCGATGTAATAGATGTTATAAAAGAATAGGGCTCTTAGTCTAAATAAAAAAGTTTAGACGATATTAGACTAAGTTAGACGATATCTTAGACGAGAACAATCTTAATTTCATAATGTTATATCATTTTGAAAAGCTTTTGTAAGTGTTCAAGTTTTTTGATAATTGTATATTTATCTATATAGTTTTAATACCATATCCTTTCCACTATCAGGAGCTAATTTAGCATATCTCATAGTCATTGTTATATCTTTATGATTCATTAGCTTCTGTATAGTGTAAATAGGTGTTCCCTTGATAGCCAAGTGAGATGCAAATGTGTATGTGTTACTACTCTATTTTTTCTGTCATCTTTTTCTAGTCCTTGGTTAAAGTACTTATTAAATATTTTTGTTAATTGATCTTGGATTGTTTGTTTATGTTTACCTACTAGTGGATCATTTAAATTTAATGTACTTATTCTATCTTCTAATAAAGTTTTTAATTCATCATTATAAAAACCAGTATATGTAGAGTTGTTCTTATGATCTGTTGCGTAATACTATTTGTTTAAAGTTTTACATATTTTTTGCATAATGAAAGAATAGTTCCTAATCTTCCTCCTGTTTGTAAAGCTAATAGAGTAAAGACATATAGATGGTCTTTACATTTAGTTTCTTGAATTAAGAGTTTGATTTCATCTAGTTGTAGATACCGTTCACTTGCATTATCAACTTTAATTCTTTTAATTTGACCAGAAATCGGATTTGATTTAGCAAAAAGCTTTTTACTTATTGCTACAGTATAAATTGCACCGATTATTTGAATAATTGCATTTACTGTTTTTTCTGCTAAATCTATCTTTTTAAGTTTTTGTATTTTCTTTATATCATCAGTAGTAATAATGGCTACATCTAATTTACCTATAAATGCTTCTATATGAATTTCATATGTTCTTTTGATTTTTTTTACTGAATCTTCTTTTTCTTCAAAATATATATTTGCAAAATGATTAAACATAATGAATTCTTTTTTCTTCTTTTTTACAATCGCGGGGGGGTCTTATCCTAATCTGATTTTGTTCAAAATTTCATTTCTAATTTGTTTACAATAGTTAATTCTTATGCCTTCTGAATACTTTCCAACAGTTGTAAGTTTATCTTTATTGTTTTCTCTATAACGAATTACAAAGATTTTATCTGTTTCTTTGCCTTTTTCGTTTATAATGCGCTTAAAGAAAATCCCGTCTTCATTTGTTGCTATTCTTTTAGATTCTGTTTTAGAATTCATAGTATTTTAAGTCCTTGTATAGTCCTTGTGATTTGAATATTATTGTAAAATATTATCTAGAATTTAACACAAGCAAAAGGCGTTGTCAACGGACATTAAGGGATATTCATTAATATTGTAGTATATACATAAAAGGACTAAAATGGGATTAGGTGTAGGAATCGTAGGATTACCAAATATAGGAAAATCAACAACTTTTAATGCTTTAACAAAAGCTCAAAATGCAGAGGCACAAAATTACCCATTTTGTACTATTGAACCAAATAAAGCTATTGTTCCAGTACCTGATAAAAGATTAGATGCTTTAGCTAAAATTGTTAACCCTGATAAAATTCAACATTCAACTATTGATTTTGTTGATATTGCTGGATTAGTAAAAGGAGCTTCAAAAGGTGAAGGTTTAGGAAATAAATTTTTATCTAATATTAGAGAAGTAGAAGTTATCTTACATATGGTTAGATGTTTTGAAGATGAAAACGTTGTTCATGTTGAAGGTGGAATTGATCCAGTTAGAGATATTGAAATTATTGAAACTGAATTAATTTATTCTGATATTGGTCAATTAGATAAAAAATGTGATAGATTAAAAAAAGATTCAAAATTTGATAAAAAAGCAGCCGCAAAATTAGTTGTAGCTCTTGAAGTATTAGCTCACTTAGAAGAATTAAAATCTGTTTCATCTTTTGAAGATAGAGATAGTGAAGAATTTGAAGAGCTTGATAAAGAATTAAGATTTCTTTCTAATAAAGATGTTATTTATGGAGCAAATGTTGATGAAGATTCATTAGCAGATGGTGGAAATAAATATGTTGATTTAGTTAAAGCTCATGCAGAATCAGTTAATGCTGATGTAATTGTATTATGTGCAAAAATTGAAGAAGAATTAATTGGTTTAGAAGATGATGAAGCACAAGAATTTTTAACTGATTTAGGTGTTGTTGAATCTGGATTAGAGCAAATTATTCATAAAGCATTTGATAAATTAGGATTACAATCTTATTTTACAGCTGGAAAAGTAGAAGTTAGAGCTTGGACTATTCCAAAAGAAACAAAAGCTCCTCAAGCAGCTGCTGTTATTCATAATGACTTTGAAAAAGGTTTTATTAAAGCTGAGGTAATTTCATATTCTGACTTCATTGAATTAGGTGGAGAAGCTAAATGTAAAGAAGCTGGTAAACTTAAACTTGAAGGTAAAGATTACGTTGTTCAAGATGGTGATATTATGCACTTTAGATTTAACGTTTAATTTCTAAAATAAATAGTTCAGAATTAGTATTTTTTACTAATTCTGAACTTATTCTCTTCTAAATATATACTTAAATATCTCTACACAAAGACTTTACATTAATTTTATATTATAAATTAATAGGAGTTTGATATGAAAACTATTTTTCTTATTTTTTTACTTATCTCAAATATTTTATCTAAAGAAATATCTTTTATTGATAATAGAGATTCAAATTTAAAAAAACTTACATCTACTTGGAATACTAACTGGAAAAAACATTCAGTTGATTATTCAGATATTTTAAGTGGAGGACCACCAAGAGATGGAATACCACCTTTAGATAAACCTAAGTTTATAAATATAAAAGATGCGAAATCTTGGTTAAATGATAATGATGCTTTAATTTTTGTAAAAATAAATAATAAATCAAAAGCATATGCTTTAAAAATACTAATTTGGCATGAAATAGTAAATGATACTTTAGATAAAGAAAAAATTGTAGTAACTTTTTGTCCTTTATGTAATGCATCATTTGTATATTCAAGAATAATAAATAAAAAAGAATATACTTTTGGCACAAGTGGATTACTAAGATACTCAGATTTAGTTATGTTTGATAGAGAAAGTGAATCTTTATGGCAGCAGTTCTCAGGAGAGGCAATAATAGGTGATAAAACAGGAATAACACTAAATAGTATTGATTCAAGTATTATATCTTTTAAAGACATTTATTCACAATATCCTAATACTAAAATCTTATCAAAAAATACAGGCTTTTATAGATCATATGGCAATAATCCTTATATAGGATATGATGATATTAATTCTTCACCTTTTTTACTAAAAAATAAAAGTGACTCAAGACTTTTACCTATGAGAAGAGTTACTACACTTGAAATTAATAATAAAAGTATAGTTTATTCTCATGAAATATTTAAAAATAAAAATCTAATAAATGATGTATTTGAAAATAATAATATTGTAGTTTTTTATAAAAAGAATTTATTATCTGTTTTAGATAAAAAAGATATAAGTGAGTCAAAACTTATAGCTTCCACAAAAGTTTATAATCGCAAAATAGGGCAGATTATTTTAAGGTTTTATTATAAAGATGGTTTTTATTATGACAAACAAACAAATTCAAAGTGGAACTTTTTTGGAAAAGCTTTAGCCGGAAAGTATAAAAATACTCAAATGCTTGAGTTTTCTTCAGGAAATCATTTTTGGTTTTCATATTCTATTTTTAAAAAGAATATATTAATATATAAAGAAAAATAGAGAAAACTCTATTTTTCTTGACAAACTTCTTTATATTTAGTAATTATAAATTCATCTTGAATTTTATTAATTTCTACTTTATTTGCAGAACAAACAAATTCTTTATTATCTTTATTTATTATATAAGTAAAATTATATAAAAAACGTTTTGAAGAAGAAATATTTTTATTGTTTAAAAGTTCAGTTGATAGTTTTAGAATTTCTATATTATTTTTTTTCATATAATCTTTTTTAAATAAATCTGGTAGTTTATTCTCTGATGAATAATCAAATGATAAAAAGATTAATAGTATTAATGATAATACTACAAGTAGTATTTTTTGTTCTCTTTTCTCAAACTTATTATTTATTTTATATATTTTGAAAGTGTCAGAATAGACTATTTTCTTAAAATTAGAGCATTGGAAATAATGGAAAAAACCAAAGTCGGCCCCATTTTGGCAGAAACCCAATGTAAATTTAAGCGTCCTTTAAAATTTCCAGAAA